>NZ_JVIQ01000060.1:0-7546 GCF_001072745.1 Streptococcus sp. 400_SSPC
GGCACTGCACCCCAATAATGGGACAAGAGAAAAAACCTCTTATGCGACCAGTTTTCTGTACTCTACAGGAGACTGGTCATTTAATCTCTGTTGAATTCTAGTTTCATTATAAAATATGATGTAATTTTTAACAATATCTGTTATACTATCTTTAGTTAGGTTTCTCCACTTATGGAGATAGAAGGTTTCAGACTTTAGGATGGAATGAAACCATTCGATACAGGCATTATCTGCTGGTGTTCCTTTTCGGGACATGGAGCGGGTGATGCCTTTTTCTGTACAAGCCTGATAGTAGGCTTTTGAGGTATAAACAGATCCCTGGTCGCTGTGTAAAAGTGCTCCTTGAGGTAGCTCAAGTTGATGAAGTGTGTCGAGTACAAAGTCCGTATCTTGACACTCGGAGATGCTATAAGCTACAATTTCTCGATTATAGAGATCCATGATCGAAGATAGATAAAGTCTACAGTTTCCAAAGTAGAGGTAGGTGATGTCTGTGACAAGCTTCTCCATAGGCTTGTCTGCCTGAAAATCACGATCCAGCTTATTGTCTGTCACATGGTAAGGCTTCCCTAATTTAGGTCCCTTCTTGGGACGGACACGGCAAAGGCAGCCCTTTTCCTTCATGATACGATAGACCTTCTTGCGATTAACGACGAGGTTATAAACTTTCTTTAGTAAGCGAGTGATGGTTCGATAGCCGTAAATAAAGCGATTTGCCATACAGAGTTGTTCGATTTTATCTGCTATTTCGTCTCTTTTCTGAGAATTCTTACACTCCTGTTTCCAGCGATAAAAGGTGGAGCGTTTGACTCCGAAACACTCTAAAATAATAGATACAGGGCACGTTTTCTTATACTCTTCTGCTAGCTTGATAAGACTTACTTTGTCGATTTTCTTACCAAGCTCTGATACTTTTTTAGTAATTCCACCTGCAAACGTAACTGTTCGACTTCAGATAATTGTTTCATTCCTTTACCATAAGTATATTGTTTCCCCACAGGTTGGTGGAAACGGTACAATTCATCATTCTGATACCAACGCCACCAGGTCTTGACCTGACTAGCATTTTTGATACCGAGGGTATCCATGATAACCTTATTTGATTTACCCGCCTTCTTCATTTCGATACAGGCTAGCTTAGTTTCTACCGAATATGCTTTTTTGACCATAACAAAACACTCCTGTTTCTAGTTTACCAGATTTCAACAGGAGTGTTTTCTTGTGTCTCATTTTATGGGTGCAGTGCCATCAGAAGTACCAAGCAAATGTTCTCAATAAAAAAGCCAGGGAGCAAGGTCCTTGACTTTGTATAAATTCATCTAAGCATCTCTCCGAACATATTGAATCGCCCGATATGTCAGAAAGAGGGTCAGAACAAGGGAAACAAACCAAATGGTCCGAAGTCCATAATATTGGATGAGGAAGGTGGATAGGATAGCCCCTCCGACAAAACTCCCAATCAAGGAGGTCATAAAGAGGGATTCCCAGAAAAACTCCATCTTGCGATCCCGCACAAAATTCCCGTAAGCGACCATGGTCTTCTTGAGATTCCCTGTCATAAAGGAATGGTTGTAAGCATAGCCATCGACTTCTCCAAAGGAAATGGCTACAATCCCCAAGCTCAATCCAAAGAAAGGCACGATCAGAACATTGGGCACTTCTTTTGGCAGAAAGCCAGCCACCAAGGTCGTCAAAACCAAGGGCACCAAGGTACTAAGCCGCCAAACCGAATGACTAAAGAAGCGCTGAAAGACGGTCATCAAAAAAATCCCGATCATAAAGGCTAACATGGTGGCTAGTTTGACCTCCACATCAGATATTTCATGGCCGATTAACCCAACGGATAGAAAGACCACGTTTCCCGTTTGGCCAGCCGCCAAGGTCCCTCCTCTTTCGATAAAGGTGTAGGCATCTGAAAAACCCGCACACATAGTCAGCAGGCAGGCAAAGGCCTTACTTCTGGAGTGAAACTCCCTTCTTAACTTTTTCATATTTCTCCCTATTTGTCATGGAAAAGAGGCTGGGACATTACTTCCTAACCTCTCTCACTTGTTATCTTATCCTTCACGTGATTCGCTCAAAATCTTCTCAATCTTGGTCGTAATCAAATCAATGGCTACGGTATTGGTCACGCCTTCTGGAATGATGACATCCGCATAGCGCTTGGTTGGCTCGATAAACTGATGGTACATCGGCTTCACCACTCCCAAGTACTGCTCAATGACGCTGTCCAAACTCCGACCGCGTTCTTCCATATCTCGCTTGATCCGGCGAATGATCCGCACATCATCATCGGTATCAACGAAAATCTTGATATCCATCAAGTCACGAAGACGCTTGTCCTCCAAGACCAAAATCCCCTCAACGATAAAGACATCCTGAGGCTCCTGGCGATAAGTCTTAGCACTACGCGTATGCGCTGCATAGTCATATGTTGGAATATCAACCGGACGTCCAGCCAACAACTCATTGATTTGCTCGATCATGAGGTCTGTATCAAAGGCAAAAGGATGGTCATAGTTGGTCTGAATCCGCTCTTCAAAGGTTAAATGGCTTTGATCCTTGTAATAAGAATCGTGCTCAATCATAGCAATCTTTTCATCTGGAAAGTGGGACAAAATAGCTCGAGAAACACTGGTTTTCCCCCCACCAGAACCACCTGTTACACCGATAATAATTGGTCTGTTTCGCATCTTCTTCTCCATTTTCTATAATCCTATTTATTCTATCACAAAAGCGGTCACTTGACCACGACTTGAACCATTTTTCTATGGCTTTCATCCAAAATCAAAGAAGGAGCTCCTTTCCCCTTCCGTCCCAGTTCGAAAGGCCCATTCCATCTTTTTAGGGTGAAACATGATATAATGAAACCAGTAAATACCTGATTGAAAGGAGCTGCCATGCTGAAACTTGGTATCATCGGCACCAGTGCCATCTCCCATTCCTTCCTGGCCGCAACTAAAGAAACAGGGCACTATGAGTTAAGGGCGGTCTATTCGCGGACCTTAGAGAAGGCTAGTAGCTTCGCCCAACCCTATGGACAAGTGGCCCTCTATGATGATCTGATTGCCTTTTTAGATAGTGACCTAGATGTCATCTACATTGCTAGTCCCAATTCACTCCACTATCCCCAGGCCAAATTAGCCCTCCTAGCTAAGAAACATGTCATCCTTGAAAAACCAGCCGTCACCACTCCCAAGGAATGGGAAGAGTTGGTCAAATTGGCAAAGGAGCACCAGGTCTATCTCTTTGAAGCAGCTCGCAACTATCATGAAAAAGCCTTTGCGACCATCCAAGACTTTCTCAAAGACAAGACCATCTTGGGTGGTCACATGACCTATGCCAAATACTCCTCTAAAATGCCCGAACTCCTGAAAGGGGCTACACCTAATATTTTCTCTGACCAGTTTGCTGGCGGAGCCCTTATGGATCTGGGTGTCTATCCCCTCTACTTTGCAATCGGCCTCTTCGGTCAACCTGAATCAGTAACCTATCAGGCGCGGCAATTGCCTAATTCAATCGATTTGAACGGACATGGTAGCTTGGTTTATTCTGACTTTGTCATCGGCATTCAAGCCGGCAAGGATGTGACCAGCAATCTTCCTGCTGAAATCTACACAACAGATGGCACCCTCTTTCTGAGTGGCATTGAAGCCGTTAACGAGGCTGTTTTTCAAGACCATTCTGGAAACAGCTACCAGCTTCTAATCACTCCTGCTCCTCATAACATGCTAGAAGAAGCTCAGGCCTTTGCTAGTATGATGACAGAGGGCGACCAGATACTTTACCAGACTTGGCTCCAAACTGGACAGATGGTCCATCAAGCCCTCTATGCTATGCGCCAAGATGCTGGAATACACTTTAAGGACGAAAACTAATATGACACTAGCATTCCCACCGCTCTGGCAAGAGCAACTCAAAACCCTCGGCTTTGAGCAACTCACTGAAATCCAAGAACGCCTCTTTGAGCCGATCACCCAAGGGGAGAATGTGCTTGGGGTCAGCCCGACAGGTACCGGGAAGACTCTGGCCTATCTCTTCCCTAGTCTTCTCAAGCTAAAACCTAAAAAAGCGCAACAATTGCTGATTCTCTCCCCCAATACAGAATTGGCCGGACAAATCTTTGATGTCACTAAACAATGGGCAGAGCCTCTTGGACTCAGTGCCCAACTTTTCCTTTCTGGCTCTAGTCAAAAACGGCAAATCGAACGCCTCAAAAAAGGACCCGAAATTCTCATCGGAACTCCAGGCCGTATTTTTGAATTGATCAAGCTCAAGAAAATCAAGATGATGAATGTCAATACCATCATCCTGGATGAATTTGACCAACTTTTCAGCGACTCTCAGTATCACTTTGTCGACAAGATTTGCCACTACGCGCCGCGAGATCATCAATTTATCTATATGAGTGCAACGACTAAGTTTGATGCAGAGCAAATCGAGCCCAATACCCTGACCATTCAGGTAGAAGAGCAAAACTTGGACAATATCCAGCACTTCTATATGAAGGTGGACAAGCGAGAAAAGGTCGAACTCCTCAGAAAACTATCCAATGTCGAAGACTTTCGTGGCCTCGTTTTCTTCAATAGCTTGTCCGACCTGGGGAGCGCTGAAGAAAAACTCCAGTACCGAGAAGTTAGCGCTGTCTCACTTGCTAGTGACGTCAACGTCAAATTCCGGAAAGTCATTCTGGAACGCTTTAAGGATCATCAGCTGACACTCCTTCTGGCAACAGATTTGGTAGCGCGGGGAATCGATATCGACTCACTAGAATGTGTCGTCAACTATGAAGCTCCAAGAGATGCCGAAACCTACATCCACCGATCTGGGCGTACCGGACGCATGGGCAAAGAAGGCTATGTCATCACCTTGGTCAGCCATCCAGAAGAATTAAAAAGCTTGAAAAAATTAACCCCTGTTCGTCCTTTGATCCTTAAGGGAGCTCAACTCTATATAGGGGAAGAATAAGAAAATCGTTCGTAACATTACGAACGATTTTTAATGTAGACAAACTATTGTTTTACATAAAACAGCTGGATAATTTTCAAAAAACAACTTATATTTTTAGTCATTTAAGAATATGAAAAAAACTTTCCGCCGTGAGAAAAGTGCCTGAAACACAATCGTTTCAGGCACTCGGAATTATTGAGACCTTAGGCTCAATAATTAGTCATGGAACTTCTACGAAGTTCGCTGACGTCCGTACTCACCTAAGGAAAGTTTTTAAAATTACTTTATCTTCAATCTGAGTCGTTCGTAACATTACGAACGATTTTTTTAATTACGATTGTAATAAAGGCGATGAGTTTCCACTTGGTGGTTTAAGAGTTCATCAACCGTCACAATGGTGTAGCCTTGCGATTGAAGGTATTGGATCACAGCTGGGAGAGCATTAATAGAAGTTTGGTGAATATCATGCATCAGGATAATTGATCCTGGTTTGACTTGTTTTTTCACCTCTGCTAAGATTGCTTCGGTGTTATGACTCTTCCAATCCAAGGTATCCACATCCCACATGATAAAGGCTTGATCCACTGCATATTGAATGGCACTATTAATCGAACCATAAGGAGGACGAGTAATCTTCGTTTGCACTCCAGTCACCTTTTGAATCACTTCTTTGGTATCCATGATTTCTTTTTGAGCTGACTCCAAAGGCAACTTAGTTAAGACAGGATGGTTCCAAGTATGGATCCCGATTTCATGTCCTTCCTGACGGACCCGTTTAGCCACTTCAGGATAGGCTGAGACATTCTTCCCAAGCATAAAGAAAGTTGCTTTAACATGGTACTTGTTAAGGATATCCAGGGCTTGAGGAGTCGTCGTTGGATCTGGACCATCATCAAAAGTCAAGGCAACCATCTTAGCGTGACGTTGGGTTTGGTAGGCCTCATAAGCTTCACGATCTCCAGGATTCAGGCGAGCAGAATCAATCACATCATAGAGCTTCGAAAGGGGCATATCGAAGGTTTCCATGCCCTCAATAGTAACTGGAAGTGTGATAGAAAGAACCCCTTGATTGTAGGTGAACTGCCAACTTGCTATATCACTTGCTGAGACAGCTTGCATCAGCTCTTCAATTCGATCTTCCCCTAACTGTAGGAAGACCAGCTGAGAGCGCAACTCTGTTAAGAGGGTTTCTTTGGCTAAATCAGCATCCGTAAACAATTGGGAGAATTGGAAGACCGTCCCCTCATCCGTTAGATAAAGGAGGGGAAGTTTGTCAATCCCATCTTTGATGAACTTACCGTTTTTCCACTTGTACTGGGTCTTCTTCACCTGATAAGGGTGAACCCCGACAAATGGGTCCTCTGAGCGTTCGGTATGATAGAACAATAGCTCTTTTGCTTGCTGATTCTTCTTCTCTTCTTGGGGAAGAGAGCCTACGTCAGCCAAAATTCTCTCTTTGACCACTGCGATAGGTTCTTCGTTATTTTTCGGGTAGTAGGCAGCAACATAAGATTGACCGACCATTCCTTTTTGAAGAATGGTATCTTTGTCTTTTTCAACTGCTTCTTCTTCCTGGATTGCTTTGGAAAACTGTTGATTATAATTTTTGATAGCGCGTGCTTCCTCAATCTTCTGATAAGCAAGATAAATCCCTCCGATAAAAAGGAGGTTGAGGAGGATGAGAATAAGTATTTTCAAGTAGGATTTCTTCATACTCTTATTATAGCAATTTTATCACCAAAAAACAGTAGAAAACTCTAGAATCTAGAAAATAAAACCTAAAATATGATAGGGAAATTAAAGTAGCTCAGTCCTATCTCCTGTCACTTTGAACCGGCAACTTTCAAGCAGAAAAAAAGAACAGATGTGGTCACATCTGCTCTTTGTCACAAGTTATATGATGCTGATTATAAGGACTTTTCACGAATCACTTCGACTTTGTAGCCATCTGGGTCCACAATAAAGTAATAGTTTGGAAGAGTTCCTGGCAAGCCTTTAGGATCTGTTACTTGGTAACCTTTTTCCTTATGCTCCGCATGAAGGGCTTCAAGGTCTGGCGTACTCAAGGCAACATGGGCAAAGCCATCTCCAATGACGTAAGGACCATGATCATAGTTGTAAGTTAATTCCAACTCATAGTCATCCCCTTCTAAACCAAGATAAACAATCGTAAATTTGTATTCAGGAAAATCTTTGCGACGCAATTCCTTAAAGCCAAACGCATCTGCATAAAAAGCAATTGATTTTTCTAAATTCTCCACTCGCAAACAAGTGTGTAACATTTTTGAAGCCATACGACACCTCTTTCTTTTTTTACTATTATACACTAGTCAGGAAAAAATAGCGATTATTTGAAATAGATGAAAAAGCTGAGGATTCCTCAGCCTAAATTATCGAAAAACTTATGTTATATAAAATAAGCCAAGTTATTCTAAAAAATAAGAACAACTCCTTATTATGAGCGCCATCCATGTAGGTTCTGAAACTTTCCGCCGTGAGAAAAGTGCTTGAAACAGTTATGTTTCAAGCACAAGGGAGTTTTGAAACCTTAGGTTCAAAACTAAGTCATGGAACTTCGTAGAAGTTCGCTGACGTC
>NZ_JVIQ01000061.1:0-1486 GCF_001072745.1 Streptococcus sp. 400_SSPC
GGCACTGCACCCCAATAATGGGACAAGAGAAAAAACCTCTTATGCGACCAGTTTTCTGTACTCTACAGGAGACTGGTCATTTAATCTCTGTTGAATTCTAGTTTCATTATAAAATATGATGTAATTTTTAACAATATCTGTTATACTATCTTTAGTTAGGTTTCTCCACTTATGGAGATAGAAGGTTTCAGACTTTAGGATGGAATGAAACCATTCGATACAGGCATTATCTGCTGGTGTTCCTTTTCGGGACATGGAGCGGGTGATGCCTTTTTCTGTACAAGCCTGATAGTAGGCTTTTGAGGTATAAACAGATCCCTGGTCGCTGTGTAAAAGTGCTCCTTGAGGTAGCTCAAGTTGATGAAGTGTGTCGAGTACAAAGTCCGTATCTTGACACTCGGAGATGCTATAAGCTACAATTTCTCGATTATAGAGATCCATGATCGAAGATAGATAAAGTCTACAGTTTCCAAAGTAGAGGTAGGTGATGTCTGTGACAAGCTTCTCCATAGGCTTGTCTGCCTGAAAATCACGATCCAGCTTATTGTCTGTCACATGGTAAGGCTTCCCTAATTTAGGTCCCTTCTTGGGACGGACACGGCAAAGGCAGCCCTTTTCCTTCATGATACGATAGACCTTCTTGCGATTAACGACGAGGTTATAAACTTTCTTTAGTAAGCGAGTGATGGTTCGATAGCCGTAAATAAAGCGATTTGCCATACAGAGTTGTTCGATTTTATCTGCTATTTCGTCTCTTTTCTGAGAATTCTTACACTCCTGTTTCCAGCGATAAAAGGTGGAGCGTTTGACTCCGAAACACTCTAAAATAATAGATACAGGGCACGTTTTCTTATACTCTTCTGCTAGCTTGATAAGACTTACTTTGTCGATTTTCTTACCAAGCTCTGATACTTTTTTAGTAATTCCACCTGCAAACGTAACTGTTCGACTTCAGATAATTGTTTCATTCCTTTACCATAAGTATATTGTTTCCCCACAGGTTGGTGGAAACGGTACAATTCATCATTCTGATACCAACGCCACCAGGTCTTGACCTGACTAGCATTTTTGATACCGAGGGTATCCATGATAACCTTATTTGATTTACCCGCCTTCTTCATTTCGATACAGGCTAGCTTAGTTTCTACCGAATATGCTTTTTTGACCATAACAAAACACTCCTGTTTCTAGTTTACCAGATTTCAACAGGAGTGTTTTCTTGTGTCTCATTTTATGGGTGCAGTGCCAAACCGGAGTTTTTTTGTGAATGTAGACAAACTATTTTTACATTACTGGTTAGATAATTTTTTCAAAAAAGTTATTTATTATTTAAGATTTTAAGCAAGTCAAAAACTTTCCGCTGTGAGAAAAGTGCTAGAAACACGATTGTTTCTAGCACACGGGAGTTTTGGAACCTTAGGTCCAAAACTAAGTCATGGAACTTCGTAGAAGTTCGCTGACGTCCGTACTCACCTAAGGAAAGTTT
>NZ_JVIQ01000010.1:0-38274 GCF_001072745.1 Streptococcus sp. 400_SSPC
TCCCACCGGCTCCATATATACTTTCTAAAGTTTTCTAAAACTTTCTAAAACGTTGTAAATACAACGTTTTTTGTTTTATACTTTCTATTCCTTTTTAAACCTTTTTGAAACTGGCAGACCCAAAAACAGACCCTTTTTTGTCCAAAGGGTCTGTTTTTATGTTATTTGTTTAAAAATCAATATAGTTTGCGAATTTCTCACCAATATCATCCTTAGCCTCTCTGGTGATGTGCGTATAGATGTTCATGGTTGTTTTTAAATCTGAGTGCCCCAGTCTATACTGGACCTGTTTGAGTGTCATTCCAGCTTCAAAGCATAGGCTGGCATGTGTGTGTCGGAAGCCGTGGATCCTAATCGGGCGCATATCCGAATCTTTGACAATTTGTTGTAGCCATTTCCGTGGTAGTGTTCCTGGTATTGGTTTTCCAAATTCATTCTCAAAGATAAAAGTAGTAGTAGGATTCATTTCTCTAAACTCTGTTAGTAGCTCACTTGTCTTTTTGTCCAAGCTAATCAATCGGTTGCTACTTTTGTTTTTTGTAGCACCGACGGATTCCCCGTCAAATCCTCTTGTAATGGCTTTGTTTATACTCAGAGTGTTATTGGTCCAATCTTCCCATTTGAGGGCTAAAACCTCCCCTTTTCGAACCCCTGTGAAGGCTAGAAGGCGGAAGAGGACTTTCTTTCTCAATTCATCGGTCTGATCTACTAACTCAAGGAATGATTTCAGCTCTTCCTTGTCGTAAAAATCGCTATCTGTATCGACTTTCTTTTTGACAAGTGTCGTGACACTCTCAACAGGATTGGTTGAGATATAGCCGTGTCTAATAGCGTATTTACATATGTTATTAATCAAGCCTTTCATCTTACGTCCGTAAACAAGTTTCTTGGACCATTCATTGACTTGTTCCTGAAGCTGAAGAGGAGTGAGAGAAGATATTTTTTGATCTCCTAAAGTCGGATAGATATGATTTTGTAAATTTCGCTCAGTCTTGATGTAGGTACTATCTTGTACTGTGTCAGCATATTCCTTGAGCCATTTTTCAGCGACTTCCTCGACAGTGATTTCCTTGACAGTAATTTCCTCGCTATTTTTAAGGTCAGTTTGAAGTTGGAGAAGTGCTGCTCTTGCCTTGGCTTTTGTCGGGAAGCCCTGACGCTTTACATACTTGTCTTTTCCATTTTCTTTGCCGACATAGATCCTAAACTTATAGGCTGTGTCGCCATTTTTCTTTTTGTATGACTTAATTTCCATTGCGTTTTACCTCATTTCTTGTTAAAATGGGTATAGTAAAGAGGGCTTTTTAATGCCATTCTTTCTATACAGCACATCCTCACATTTTAGCTTGCAGGCGATTGTGGGGATTTTTGTTATTTCTTGTTAATTAATCATCAAGCAATCTTATGAAGTCATTTTCTGTCATGATTTCAATATCATGACCTTTTTCAAGCAACGATTTTGCTTTCTTCATTTTACTACTTAGACCGTCTACACCGACCACACGCCAATCTTGTTCACCGACAACTAGAATATTTGTATGATTAGTGACACCTTTTTCTGGGACTCCACCAACAAGCGCTACCGCCTTATTGGCTTCTTTTCTGGTCATTCTCTCTAATTTTCCAGTAAAACAAAAGTACAATCCGTAGAAATAATGGTCTGGGTCCATTGCTGCTTTCTCCTCCTCCGTAGGAGTATAGATGAGATTATCTTTGTACTTAGCGTCTTTTTTTCTCTTAAAACCATGCTGACCAAGTAGACCTGTCTTGTCATAACGATACTCTTTTAAAAAGTCATTGAGATCAGAAAAAGAGTTGGCTGATAATAGATGATCTAGAATTAAACCACAAGCTTTCGCATCAGACAAAGCATTATGATGGTCTAATTGAATATTCAATGCTTTTGAAAGATTTTTTAACTTATAATTTAATTGTCCTGGCATAGCAACTTTTGCAAGTCTATAAGAACAAATATATTTTATATCGTCATAATCTAACTGATATTTATTGTAAACATCATTCAAGGCTCCCATATCAAATTGGGCAAAATGACATACAACAGTATCAGAACCAATAAAATCAACAATATCCTGCCTTACTTCCGGAAATGTAGGAGCATCAGCAACGTCTTCAGGTTTAATACCGTGAATAGAAATGTTGAAGGTGTCAAAACTTGTTTCGGGATTGATTAAGGTATAGTAGGTGTCAACGATAGTTCCATCTTGAAACTTTACCAAACCGATTGAACAGATGCTTCCTCTGAAATCATTAGCAGTTTCAACATCTAAAGCAACGTACGAGTAAGACATATGAGTCTCCTTTCATTCGACCAATGCTAAGTATTCCTCTTGAACCATAATTTCATTTGTTATAGTTCTCAGGTTATAGTAAGACATGAATTGTATGTAATCAAACTCTCTAGGGTCTTCTAGATTATCTAGTGCATCTTTTACAAGATGATGGATCATATTCCTATCAGCTTCATTTTCACATCGTAGGCGAGCGTTCTGGTACTCTGAACGTGTGTGGTCCTTGTGCCCCAGTTCATGCAATAGTACCTTAACTCTCTCTTTTTTGTTGAGTTTACTCGATAGGAAAGCTGTATTAGTTTCTTGTTCGTAAAATCCGAGTTCATCAGGCATTAAATCTCCATCAAAATCAATAATACGAACTTGATAATGGCTTATAATTTCTTTTTCGGTCACTAAGCAGTACCTCTAATCACCAGCTTCTTTTAGATAACCTTCAATAATAGACTGTATGATTTTCTTCTTTTCATCTGTTAATTCTCGACCACCGAACATCATGACATTAGATGCCATTTCTTCAACATTGAGAGGCTTCCCTTGCCAGGTATACTCTTTTGAATCACCAGCAATAGTAGGATTATCCGTGCGACCAAGTAAATAGTCTGCGCTTACATCAAAGTAATCAGCTATTTCTTTTAAAACTTTTGAACTCGGATTGCTTCTTTTTAATCGATACAAAGTGTTAGTTCCATAACCAAGTTTTTCTTCCAAAACATTTATAGAAATCCCCTGTTTATCAGCTAATTCCTTTATTTTATCGAATGCTACGAACATTTTTTTAGAACCTTTCTAAGCAAACGAAAAAAATTTTTAAAATATTTGTAGAAAAATAGTTGACATATTTAGTCAAATGTTTTAAAATAATAATCGTAAGCTAAAGAGTTAGCGAATAAGACAACTAAAAAATAAAGCCTAGTAAACTGATTGGCGTCTGTTTTATATAGGTAAACCTTACTTTTAGTAGGTCTTTTCTCTATGTTTTCATTTTAAAACATTTGACTAGAGTTGTCAATAAATTCGCTAACTTTTTAGATAAATTTTTAAAAAGGAGGTCAGGAATGAGCCAACAACATCAAAAATGGATTCAATTGGTCAAAGAAAAATTGAGTTCAGAAGGAATGACACAGACGCATCTCGCTCGTGCTTGCGGAGTGAAGAAACCTACCATTTCAGAACTACTGAAATATGGGAAGGGCAGTGACAGACTCAAAAATAGAGTCTGCGATGTCTTGGGTATCGACGAGACTTGGGTTGATTTAGGAGAGTAGGAAATGAACGAAATCACTTTATCAAATAACCTAGCTCAAATTGAGCTAGAAATCAGTCACCACAAACAAATAGCCGGTCAGTCCATTTGGGAAATCGGCAGACGATTGAACCATGTGAAAGAACATAATCTGGTACATGGTGAATTTATGGATTGGTACACTAGTCTTGGAATTGACAAAGATTTCGCAAGTAAATCAATGAAGATAGCAAAAGAACTTCCAAATTTCGAAACGTTACGAAATTTAGGAACTACGGCACTTCATCTGATTGCAACTCTTCCTGAAGAAGAGCGAGAGGAGCAGATCCAACGCATCGAAGACGGTGACAATCCAACGGTACGAGAACTTCAGGAAATCAAGAAGAAGCTCAACCTCAGCAAGCTTGCAAACAAGCGTCTACAAGCTGAAAACGAGCGTATTAAATCTTCCAAGGTCGAAGTTAAGGAAACCATCAAGGAAGTCATCCCAGACGATTACAAGGCCACACAGGACCTAAACAAGCAGTTGCTAGAAAAGAATAAGGAACTATCCAAAACGGTCAAAGCCATTGAGGAACGCTCTGAATTTATCGAAAAGCAACTTGCTGACACACTGGCCCAGCGTGAAGAGGTCGATAAGAAATCTGCTCAGTACGATGAATTGACTCGAGCGATTGAAGAATCATGGGGTCAACTGAACAACGTACAGAAACAGATATCAGCTTACAAAAATATCACCAGTCTTTTGCAAAAAGGAAATGATTTCTTAGCAAGCATGGGCGGTCTAATCTACGCAGATGAAGAGAAAGTCCTTAAAGCAGACGGAATCATCCGAAATGAATTTGACAGTTTTATCAGCCGAGGTCTTCGATTCTTTAACGACTTGAACGACATCCGCAAAGAAAGCAACATTTTAGAAGGAGAATTTGAATAATGAATGAAGTTACTACTCAACCTACCGAGTTAGTTGTAGAAGACGCAATGATCCATGCGCTACAGGAATTGAAAAAGCTGAAAGAAGGGCAATCCATCTTGTCAGCTGATGTCGATTATCTGAAAAATGAGCAACCAGTCAACCCTTCGGTCTGTCTGGCATTGGAAAAACTACGCAAGAAGAAAGTTGTGGCCTTGCTTGGTGGCAAAGACAGCCAGGCATACCGTGACCGACATTTTGCACAATCAGTTTTCTCTCAGGCGGCTAAAGACTTCAAGGACTACTTCCGGATCCCTCGCTATGACTTGCTGAAGCGTAAGGACGAAGAACAAGCCTTTGACTACTGGAATAGCTGGGAGCCATCAGCAAACACCAAGCTAGAAATCAAAGCCCGAAACGGACAGATGAGTTTGGTCGGGTGAGGAGAAATAAATGGACGAACCTTTAAAAAAGATATTGCAAATCGAAAATCTAGAAATTAAGATCAGCAATGATTCTAGCATACCTCACGTTATTTTAAATGGAGTTGATTTTCAAGCTGAAGATATCGGTTTACAAGGAATTAGCATTGTTTGGGAGACAAGCACGGACGAAGTTCCTGAAACCCTGATTCAAATCGACTATATTAATGGTCGGGAGCGTCTTCAACAGATATCAATTAAGCAATCATTTCCTAATACTCTGCTGAAATAAATTTGTATAAGGAGAAAAAAATGAAAATGAAATTAAAAAAAGAACTTGTTAAAAAACAAGTCCTTAGTTCAGAAAATGGTAAAGTTCTTTTTAATCTAGCATCTGGAACGTTCATCATTAAAAAGTCACAATAACTTCACCAAAAGCTAACTAAAAATATAGCTCATGAAATAGTTTTAAGAGCTATAGAACAAAAAGAAAAATAAAGAATAGAGAGGATTTTGCAATGGTCTTAGAGCTATTCGGAACCGACTTTAAAGATAAGTTGTTCGAAGAACTTGTAACTCTCAACATAAAAGCTATGGAAGAAGCCCAAAGAAGAGCTAGCAGGCAAATCACATGGGTACCCATCAAGGCATTGCAGGAAGCAACTGGATGGGGCAGAACCAAGCTGGAAGAGTGGAGAGATCAAGGGAAATTTCAATTTCAACAATCTGGCAAAGGTGGGAAGTATCTCTATAATTTGGAAGATGCTCTCAGATTCTGCCGTACTTTACAAAAATAAAAAAAGCGCCTTAAAGAAAGGCACTTTGAAAGAACTATAGATTAATTATAACACAAATTGAAGGAGAAAAAATGAAAATGAAATTAAAAATGGAATTGAACGTATATTGTGAGGTTTTTAAAAATGGGGAAAATTAACATTGTTTTAGAAAATCTAGACGAATTAAATAAAATCTTGAACGAAGTCGTAAAAAAAACTGAGGAGTTGAAAGAAGCAATCACTCAGCTTGAACAATTTGAAATTAAAATTTCATTTTCTCAACAGCAAGTTGAGTAGTAGCGTCTTCATAATATAGAAAGGTCATCGGTCTTGAGATGGATTTTGAAAATAAAATTATAGAATTGTCTGACTGGCTAATTGAACAATCAGAAACTTATAGTGAAGCTTTGATTAAGTTACAAAAGCTCATAAAAGATATAGTTAACGAAATAAATTTAAGGGCTATAGAACAAAAGACAAAATTTGAAGGAGAAAAAATGAATCCCATTCAAAAATTATTGAAAATGATGGATTGGCAAGATGCCAACCGTCCGCTAAAGGTCGAAGAAAAAGCCGAATTGATGAAGCTGTCTGATAGTGAATTTGAAGAGCGGTTACATCAAATGGCTGTTGATTTTAAGAATGACGGGGTTATTCGAGCATGAGCCTTAGAAAATTAAAATACATGACAATGATGCTTCTATTCTTCTTCACGCTATTTTCGATTGTGATGATTAAGGTCTCATATGACCAACAACAGAAAATTGAAGAATTGGAACAACGAGTGTATTCGCATTCAAGAAGTATTGGACGATGGGCCGAGATTGTCGGACGAATGGAAGAATCCAACAAGGCCCAAGATTTTATAATTAACAAATTCAACCGGGAATTATTCCCAGAAAAACCAACAATTAATGAGGTAGAGGAAAATGACGAAAATTGAAATTTTTTTAGCAGTGGCATTTGCTACATATGCAGTACTTTCAGGCTTAGCGATCTTCGTATTGCGTTGCATCATCATCCGCCAAAAAGAGAAGATGCGCTACTACAAATCAGCTAAATATCAGCGGGAATTGCTTAATAAACGTGCGACCGAAATCCACAAAAAGAACAATGTGAAAGGAATGACAGCATGAGCGACAACGTACACAATCCAAAACACTACCAAGGTCGAAATGGCCTTGAAGCCATTGATGTCCATCGCAATTTTATGAATGATGAGCAGTTGACTGGGTATCATTTGGGCAATCTACTCAAGTATCTGCTTCGTTATCGTAAGAAGAACGGTATTGAAGACTTGGAAAAAGCAAAGGTCCACATGGACTGGCTGATTGAGAAAGAGAAAGCCATGATGCTACAGCAACAAGCACTGACAAAGGAAAATGCAACGCTAGACGCATTGGCAAAGGCATGTACATTGATTGGAGGTAAAAGTGATCAATAATGTTGTAATTATCGGTCGTCTGACTCGTGATGTTGACCTTCGTTATACTCCTAAGAATCAAGCAGTCGGGCAGTTCACTCTTGCGGTAAATCGGAATTTTAAAAACCAGAATGGTGAATACGATGCCGATTTTATCAACTGTGTGATTTGGGGCAAGTCAGCGGAAAACTTCGCAAACTGGACCAAGAAGGGCAACCTTGTCGGCATCACTGGTCGTGTCCAGACTCGCAATTATGAAAATCAGCAAGGGCAGCGTGTCTACGTGACAGAAGTTGTTGCTGAAAGCTTCCAGCTTCTGGAAAAGCGTGCCAATTCTGCAAATCAGAATTCCATGGCCGAGCAGATGCCTCCTTCGTTTGCAGGGGATCCAATGGACACCAAGGATGACGACTTACCGTTTTAGGAGGTGACAAGATGAAAATCAAAGAAATTAAATACGTATACGAGAATACTCCTTACGGTTGGATGTGGCAACTAGACCTTGATGGATACCGTCCGTTCTATCCATGTGGAGATCTCAAAGGGTTAAAGAAATTTGTCAAGGAAGACTTAGGCGTATTGCTTGATCAAATGAATAGTGATACAAACTACGGGCTTGCATACCACGCTTGTGGGTACAACGGGCAAGCTCAGCAAGCCTATATTGACGAATGGGAAAAATTAGGAGTTTGCGTGTTTTAGGAGGTGACGAGATGGCACAAAGACGTATGTTTAGTAAGAAAATTACTGACACAGACCATTTTCTTGAGATGCCTCTATCTGCACAAGCTCTCTACTTTCACTTGAATATGGGAGCGGATGATGAAGGTTTCATCGACCGTGCTCGAACGATTCAGCGGACTATCAGAGCCAGCGACGACGATATGAAAATCCTTATCGCAAAAGGTTTTCTGATTCCGTTCGAAAGTGGTGTGGTTGTCATTCGGCATTGGCGAATCCACAACTACATCCAATCTGACCGATTCCAAACAACTATTTACCAGGATGAGAAATCTCACTTGGAATATGATCAGTCAAAAGTGGCTAATTTTAACACTGAGAAAAAATGTATACATGATGTATCCATTCCGGAGCCACAGGTTAGGTTAGGTAAGGATAGGTTAGATAAGGATAGGTTAACTACCTATAGTGCTGATTCTGACGAATCATACGAGGAGCCTATCCCTTACCAGGAAATCATTGAGCATCTGAACAATACATGCGGGAAAGGATACACCCACACTGGGAAATCCAGTCGCAAGTTAATCCGTGCTAGATGGAATGATGGTTTTAGGTTAGATGATTTTAAAAAGGTAATCGATACCAAGAGTAAGGACTGGTTGAAGAATAAGGATATGAATAAGTATTTGAGACCAGAGACTTTGTTTGGGACTAAGTTTGAAACGTACTTAAACGAAGCTCCTCGCTCTAATCGAAACAGTAGCAACGACATAGGAGTTTAACATGATTACATTAGCAGATGTCATCGAAGCGTTTGAGAAGGAGTTCTACCCTCTCAGCGACTCGATGAAAGAACGCATGTTAGCTCATCCTAATCCAAAGGCTGTGCTGGGTAAACTGGCACACCTGATGGATTGTGCGAGGTGTGGCCATGCAGGATAAGGAAGTAATTGTATTTGGCCGATGGGCCATGACGAAAATTGACAAGGTTTGTCCGAAACACGGGGAACAGATGTATGCGGTCGGACCGAATCAAGTCGAGGTGTGTCAAGCTTGTGGCAAAGAGTCTATCGAACGTGATGAGCAGAAGACACAGCTGGAATACTGGAAACTGGAAGACAAGCGGGCAGAAGCTAAACGATTGGATGTGCTGTTTAATTCGTCCATCGTGAATGCTGAATTGAGAAATGCCACTCTTGGGAACTTCGAGGCGACGACCACTAGGCAGAAAGAAATGCTTTCTGCTGCTAACAGGATAGTGGATGAATATTGCAATGGAGCGACCAATAATGTTTTGTTTCTCGGTCCGGCTGGTGTAGGTAAGAGTCATCTTGCTTACGGGATCATCAAGGACGTATCAAATCGGACGAAGAAGCATGCGATGTTTATCAAGCTTCCGGAACTGTTGGCTAAAATCAGAAATGATTTTGGCAACGAGGAACAGACGGAGCAGAAGTGGATTGCTCGACTTTCGAAGGTTCCGTTTCTTGTCCTAGACGATTTGGGGCAAGAGAAGATTAGCGACTGGTCCAAGAGTATCTTATTCTCTATCCTGGATAACCGCAATTGCACGATTATCACAAGCAATCTTGAGAGTAGTGCTGATATTGAGTCAGTCTACAATCAGGCTATCATGGATCGTGCATGCAAGGGTGTTGATAAGAACCACGGATTTAAGTTTGACGGGATGACTAGCATGCGGAGAAAGCATTTTTGATGGGAGGGGATTGATTGAAATTTTTAGATCTATTTGCCGGCATTGGTGGTTTTCGCCTCGGGATGGAGTCCGCTGGTCACGAATGTATAGGCTTCTGTGAGATTGATAAATTTGCAAGAGCAAGCTACAAAGCAATACATGATACAGAAGGAGAGATTGAATTACATGACATTACAAGAGTCACAGATGAGTCTGTTCGAGGATTCGGAAGTGTGGACATTATCTGTGGAGGATTTCCGTGCCAGGCTTTCAGCATTGCGGGAGCTAGACGAGGTTTTGAAGATACACGAGGAACTTTGTTCTTTGAAATCTGTCGGTTCGCATCTATTCTCAGACCTAAATATCTATTCCTTGAAAATGTCAGAGGACTCCTCAATCATGACGGGGGGGCTACATTCGAAACCATCATCAGAACCTTGGACGGATTGGGGTATGATGTGGAATGGCAAATACTTAACAGCAAGAATTTTGGAGTCCCTCAAAACCGGGAACGTGTGTTCATTGTCGGACATCTTAGAGGAGAACGTACCAGAAACGTTTTTCCTTTCGGAAGAGAAAGTGAAGAACCTAATTGTCAACGGCCAAAAATAGAAATTGTCGGCAATACTAAAAATCCGAACGGGGCATGCAAAGGAACAGGAAGTGTGGTTTATAATCCGACTGGTTTAGTCGGTACACTTTTGGCTCAGGATTACAAAGAACCTAAACAAATCGTTGTTTCGAATGATATCAAAAAATATGGGACAATCCAGCCTAATTTTAATCAAAGCGGGATCGTTTACGAAACAGACGGGATAGCCCCGACGATACGGGCATATCAAGGTGGAGGTCTTGAACCCAAAATAATTCAGCGTGGTCATGGTTATAATCAAGGCGGAGAACATGATATCGCTCCTACTTTGACAAGTAATAGTTATCATGAGAATAATGTTTTAAAAATAACAGAAGCAACATCGCAAGGCTATGCTGAAGCTACAATCGGGGATAGCATTAACTTGTCACACCCGAACTCTAAAACTCGTAGAGGTAGAGTTGGTAAGCAGATAGCAAACACTCTTCTGACTGGAGAAAGTCAAGGAGTGGTTGAGCCAGATTTTCGAATTAGAAAACTGACACCCCGTGAGTGTTGGAGACTTCAAGGTTTCCCGGATTGGGCATTCGACAAGGCGCAAGAGGTCAACTCAAACAGTCAACTATACAAGCAAGCTGGCAATAGCGTGACCGTGAATGTCATCGCTGCAATAGCAAAGGAATTGAAGTGATATGGTTGAATTAGTGAAATACGATAGTGATCAGCGACTCAAGCTGAAAAAAAACATCAAAGAGCTATTAAGCGAGCGAGGGCTTAGTCGGAAAGAATTTGCTGAAAAGCTAGGATATGCAGAAAGCACAATCAACTATTGGATTCGTGGTGAACGTATGCCAGATAAATTTTCGCTTGAATCTCTCTGCGATTTCTTCGACGTTGACGATGTGGCACTTCTCGGGTCTCCTATGAAGACTCGAACGTTCGCTTATTATAAGCGAGATACGTTGATAGCATTTGGGACGATGAGGGAAATTGCTAAACAGACGGGATTGAAGATGAATAGCTTGTATAGGCTACTATCTCAAACTCATAAAACTGGCGAGAAGGGAACGTACATCATCGAACTTGAAGATGATACAAGATATACAATCGAGTTCAAGCAGACTTTGACGATGGAAGAACTAGAGAACCTTGGACTTGATTGGCTAGTAAATAGCACGATGGCAGAGGTTAAGGAGGTAAAAGGATAATGCCAAATTGGGCCGAAGGGTCTCTTAAATTAAGAGGAAAAAAAGAAAATATTGCACAAGCATTGAAATACATGTTTTGTACTGCTGATAATGTGGAAATCGAAGAGGATCTTGAAATTGGGTGGTTCGAATTAACAACCACAGCATCATATTTTTATATCAATGGTACAAGAAGGGCCTTTATTCAAAATAATAAGTTGAGTTTTTGGCTCGACGATGATTATTTGGTTATTGAGATAAATGATTTTAATCAAGCCTGGGTAGTAGATCCAGATGATTATCAAAAAATTTCAAGTAAGTTTGATGTTGATATTAAAATTTTTACATTTGAGTGTGGCATGGAATTCACGCAGGAAATTGAAATTTCAAAAGGTGAAATTATCAAAAATGTTTGTTATGAATATGATGATTATCGGTGGGAAGTTCCATTTAGCAAATTGGGAGGTTAAGGGATGAAGTACAAAAAAATCACAATTGATTTTTCAGACTCGGAAAAAATTGAATTCTTGGTGGAAGATTTCACTCAAGATGAACTAATGAAAATCATCAGTCAGTTCAATAATGGGAACGTAATGCAAATAAGAAATTTTTATGCGAACCCAAAAAACATTAACTATTTTATTGTTGATGATTATGAAGAAAGTGAGGAGGATTTATAAAATGGAAGATTGTACTAGAGTTGTATTGTATGGAACTTTTGATGAGGCCGCTTTTTCAACAGATAACTTTCTACAAATTGCGGTAATTCTGGATAGTGGCGAAAAAGTGGAAATACCAACTGAGTGCGTTATAAGTGCAGATCAAATTGTCAAGAAAGATGAAATCAAATTAAAAGATGTCATCAAACGAATTGAAAAGTTTGACCTTGGAACTAAAGCAGTATGGATCAATGGAATTTTAAATGAGCTAGGTAGCGACTATGGGACTTTTAAATATAAGGCTGGTTATGAGCAAGGGAAGTTTGATGGTGCTGTGGAACGTGAGAAAGTCACAATCCCGCAGTTTGTGGCGGGTTGGATTGAGTATTGTAAAAGAACTGGTGTTGACCTGTATCACGCTCTAGAGATGGGCGATCTATACTTTGGCAACTATGCAAATCAAAAAGATGATTTAAAGCTAAAAGATTTTTTTGAGGTCGAAGGAAATCAAGAACTCTTCGCCCGTGCTTGGCTTGACGGCTACGAGGTCGAGGAAAAGCGGTATATGGTTAGAATGAAAGGTGTTAATGATTATGGTTGCTATCTTAATAAAGGTTTATTATCCAAAAAATATTTTTGGGAATCAAAATCCGAAATCGGTGGGTGCAGAACCAAGCACACCCGTAAACAATTAGAAGAAGACAACTTTGGCTGGGTATTTGATTGCCCAGGAATGGAAGTTGAGGAGGTGGAGTGATGAGTAAATTTGTAATCTCCCTGTCTAAAGATGACCTTGAGCATATCGCTAACGGTTATGATATCAAAATCAAAATCAACGGTAAAAGATTCTTGGAAACAAATGAAATCATTTTGAAGCCTGCATTTATAAATGATGTTATGGCTCCGATATTGAATTATAGAAATAAAATCATCGATACTGAACAGCAAAACCTTGTTAATAATTTTATGGGAGGGGCAAAATGAAACGACCAAACAAATACCCTTACACACGAAGCCAGTGGGGCGAAGAGATTACAATAACTCTAAAACACGCAGAGGGCGAGTAGGTAAGAAGATAGCAAATACTCTCTTAACTGGAGAAAGTCAAGGGGTGGTTGAACCTGATTTCAGAATTAGAAAACTAACACCTCGTGAATGTTGGAGATTACAAGGCTTTCCTGACTGGGCATTTGACAAAGCTCAAGAAGTAAATAGCAACAGTCAATTATACAAACAGGCAGGGAATAGCGTGACAGTCAATGTTATCGCTGCAATAGCAAAGGAGTTAAAATGACAACAATAAACAAAGTCAAACAATGGTTTATAGACCGTGACCTTGAAAACGGCGGACGGTTGGACAAGCAGTCACTTAAGCTCAGTGAGGAGTTCGGCGAGCTATGCGCTGGCTATCTCAAGAAAAATGAGAAGCTGACTAAGGACAGTATCGGAGATTGTGCAGTCGTGATTGTCGGTCTGGCCTTGCTTATCAAGGAAGATGCGCATAAGATTTTTGAGGAATCAGGTTTCATCAAAAATGAAGATGTGATGGAATGTTTTAAATGGCTGAGTATGAACATTAGCGAGTTTCAATTGTATCAAAATCAAAAGATCGAGAATTTCTGTCGATACAATCTAGTAAAATCAATCTGCTATTTAAAATCAATCAATAATGCCCTTGGATATGATTTTGATGAATGTTTTGAACTTGCTTATCAAGAAATCAAAGACCGCAAGGGTCGTTGGATTGACGGCTCGTTCGTGAAAGAGGAGGATTTGGGATGAGACCAAGATACAGAGCGTGGGATAAAGAATTGCAAACAATGCTAGATGTTTCTTTGATAGATTTAAAAAAAAGAGTGTTAGTTGGGGAGCATTGGGAATTTGGTGAAACAAATTTCATAAACTTTGATGATGTCAACCTCATGCAATCCACGGGCCTGTTTGATAAGAATGGGAAGGAGATTTTTGAGGTGGATATAGTCAAAATGGCTAAGGATGTCTATTTTGATCCCACTTATTACGAAATTGTAAGGCATCGAGGAGGGGCATATCGTCTTGAATCTAATCAACACGGATGTGAATTGTGGTTACGACATACTAATTGTGAGGTTATCGGCAACATTTACGAAAATCCGGAATTGTTGGAGGTGGAGTGATGGCATTAACACTTGGAAGTAGTATTACTGAGCTTATTCTTGAAATTGGTAATCTGTTAAACTCTCCTGAAAACAACACAACAACTTTCGCACTTGAAATTCCAAACCAGTCTTTCTTTTTAGAAATCACAGTAAAACATAAAAAAGAGGAGATTAAGGAAATGACCCCGTATAGTATGAATAAAATTATGAAAGATGAACAATCCGTTTTTGAAAAAGACAATAACTTTCATAAGCAAAAGCAAAAAGAAAAGAAGAACCCTATTTTTAAAAGGAATAAACCAAAGAAATTTTAGATTGAGGAGGTAACAGAATGACAGTAGCACAATTCCTTAAGTCTTTATCAGACATAATGTGGTCTTGCTTTTGGGGGGTAGTTGTATATAACTTTTTGAAAAAAAGAAATGATTAGGAGGTAACAGAATGAAACGACCAGAAAGATATCCATACACAAGAAGTCAGTGGCAAGAGCTGAAAACGATCTTTTATTCATATGGCAATGAAAAATATTCAATGCTTAGAACTCTTGAAAACAAATTCACAGGAGAAAAAGTAGAGGTGAAATAGATGGATCTGCAAAATATTGCTTTCCTTGGGTTCGTTGGTGGTTGGCTAGGTGGTCTTGCGTGGGCTTTGGTCGCTGCGCTAAAAGCCAAGAGCACAAAGAAGGAGAATGAAGCGATGAAAAGACTGATTCGGCAACAAAACGATGTGTTGACTGTAACGTTGAATCGTGAAAGAAAACTAAAAGAACAAATGAAAGAGGAAAAGCATGGACGAACTAATTAAAAGAATTGAAATTTGGTCAATTGATCGTGGGTTGAATAACCAAGACAGTGGCAAGCAAATCTTGAAACTGGTTGAGGAATTTGGGGAATTGGTCCAAGGTCATCTAAAAAACAATGTTGATCAAATTAAAGACTCCATCGGTGATATGATGGTTGTCATGATTATCTTTTGCCAGCAAGAGAATATTAAAATCGAAGATGCTCTGAACAGAACATCTACTGGACTATTCAACGAACGGCATTTGAAAGACGTTGATAGCTGTCTTAAATTCACACTGCGCCACATTAGCCAACTCGCAGACCGCCCAAGATTTTGGCCGGAACAAGATTTGGCAGCTATCACGGACAGCATCGCAAATATTGGGGGGGCTTACGATTTAACGGTTGAAGAATGTCTTCAAGCTGCTTACGAAGAAATTAAGGACCGGAAAGGGAAAATGGTCAATGGTGTCTTCGTTAAACAGGAGGACATCAAATGACATATGTTGTAAGACAGTATGAAGGCCACTGCATGTGGGAAGGGACTCATCCAGCGAGAGCGAATGATACAGAGTTCGAAACGTTGCACGAAGCCTTGGCCTACAGAGCGACATTGACAGGAATGATTGAAATATTCAAAAGAGAGGTGATTGAATGAACCTACGAAGTCGCTATGGATATCTTATCCTGGCACTAAAACAATATCCATTTGACAAAGAAATCAAGGACCGAATTGAAGAAATTGAAGTACCTTGGAAACCATCTGATCCTAACACGGGCATCAAGAGTAACAAGACTGTGACTCCAAAGGCTTTATCAGACATAATCAAGAAAGAGTCAGATCCAGAATTGCATCGACTCGAATTGATGAAAGAAGCCATTTCTTCAGTCAAGGTTTTAACTCCAGAAAACGAATGGACTGCAATCAAAGCAATCTACATCGACGGAACTCTGACAGTTGAGGGAGCATCAATCAAATACTTGCATTGTAGCAAGTCATTGACCTACAAAGAGGTCATCGAACCGTTCTTCAACAAGCTCGAGAAGAAGATCTTTGAGTTGTCAGCCAACAGCAAATTTAAAATAAATTTGGAAAAAAGTTAAAAATCTGGCTGAAATCGTGGAAAAATTTCAAAAAAAAGGTGCTAAAATTGTATTATCGGGTAAAACCGAACCGATGGATCCTTATGAAACGGGTTAGGAGTTAGCTCAGTTGGTAGAGCGGTCGGGTTATGACCGGCGTGTCACAGGTTCGAATCCTATACTTCTAATATCAGCCAAGTCAGCATAAGCTGGCTTTTTATTTTACCTTGAAAGGAGGTGAGTCAATGAACATTGTGGACCCAATCAGGGACAAGGATGATATCAAAGCAATGAAGGAATATCTGAGAGAGTGGAACGAAAGAAACTATCTGCTCTTTTTGTTTGGAATAAATTCTGGTTTGCGTGTAGGTGATATCTTACAAGTGAGAGTCAAAGACGTGCAAGGATGGTACATCAAAGTCAAGGAGCAGAAGACTGGGAAGCGCAAGCAACTCAAAATGACGAAGACCTTAAAGAAAGAAATCCGAGAGTACATCAAAGACAAACCACTGCATCATTATCTATTTCAAAGTCGGATAGGGAAGAACAAACCGCTCGACAGACGAACAGTTGACTGGATACTGAAGACAGCTGCAATCGAATGTGGAATTGAAAACATCGGTACACACTCGATGAGAAAGACATTCGGCTATCACTACTACAAGAAGACCAAGGACGTGGCAATGCTCATGGATTTATTCAATCATTCATCTCCTGCGATTACACTTCGATATATCGGGATTAGACAAGATCAACGAGATAAAGCAATGTCTAATTTTGATTTATAGTTAATAATTAGACATAACGAGGAAAACGCTAATTTGTTTCATCGAATCTCCGTGGTCCATTTATTTTACTAACTTTTAAATAGTGGTGCGAATCAGACAGAATATAAGATATGTCTAATTCAGAAGAGAAAAACAGAAGTATTTTCAATGAATAGATGAATAATTTCAGAAAGGCAATCATGAAAACAAATGTAAATAAGATCAGATTCGCTGTTAGATTCCCATCGTTATTCGAATGGGAAAGATCTAAATCCGAGTGGGATAAATTCAGAAAAGAATATATCGAAAATGAATGGAAAAGAAATAGACGTAAGTACAAAACAAACTCGAGCAGAATTTTACAACTCAGATCCGTGGAGGAAGTTAAGACTCGAAGCATTGAACAGAGATCATTATGAATGTGTTTGGTGTCGAGATGAGGGAAGAGTAACAAGAACTCTTCTTGAAGTCGACCACATCAAAGAGCTCGAGTATTATCCAGAACACGCATTAGATTTAGACAATCTTCGGACTCTTTGCAAAGAGTGCCACAACAAACGACACAATAGATTCCAATTCCGCAAGTCTTCCAAAATGGAAAACAAAAATTTCAGAACTGACGAATGGTGGGGGTAAAATTTGTTGAACGAAAAAAAATTAAGACCCCCCGGTCGAAAAAAATCGAAAAAATCAAGCGCCAGGGAACCGGTGGGAGGGGTCGATTATCCAAATATTTATCAAAAAAATGAAGGGGGTGGGGGCTAATGGAAGAATACACAGAAAAAAATATAAAAGATTTAGAAAATCAGTTACTTTCTAAAATCGGGAATTTCAGTACACGAAAAAAGGACGCTGTCCAGTATGAGAAAGTCCATCGATATATTTATCTTGTCCGATTGCTTTATGAGTTAAAAGAAAGGCTTCATCAAGACGGCCTGGTCATCACTGTGCATAATGGTCAGCAACGATTCCAAAAAGCAAACTCGCTGATCAAGGAAATCAACACTACCAGCAATCAGCTTTTAGCCATCGAGCGATCTTTTGACTTTGAGATTGAAAATTCACCAGTCGAGAAGAAACCATCATCGGATGGAAGTGATCTATTGTGATTTCACATCCTCTGATTGATGAATATATCGAACTTGCTGAATCAGGAAAAATCAAAGTCAACAAGGAACGCTCGCTCTTATTCAAGGTCATCAAAGAAAAAATCTATCCAAGAGATGATTTGTATTTCGACAATATTTTGATTGAGAAATATATCCAGTTCACAGAGAAGAATTTCTTCCCACTGGCCAAGTATCAAAAATTTATCACGCCATTCATTTTCCTGTTCAGGAAAGAAGATGGTGAACCTCAATTTGATGAAATATTGCTGACTCTTTCCCGTGGGGGAGGGAAGAATGGTTTTATGTCCAGTCGGGCCGCATTCTTCATCAGCCCTCTCTATCCAGTCAGAGATTACGATGTGACTATCACAGCCAATTCTGAGAAACAGGGCAAGGTCTCGTTTGAGGAAGTTTATGAAACTGTCCAGCGAAGAGGTCTGGAGGACCATTACTATTTGACAAAGATGTCTATTACAGGCCGAGGGAATAACTCGGTCTTTTCTTATCGGACGAATAATCCGAAGACAATGGACTCGGCTCGTGATGGTTGTCTTGAATTTGATGAAATTCACCAATTTGAGAATGATTCTGCTGTTAAAATCCAGCGGTCAGGGCTTGGTAAGATTGCCCACGCTCGTACCTTCTACAACGGTACCAACGGGCACGTCCGTGAAGGGTTCTATGACAAGCTGATTGAGAAGTCGATGAAAATCTTGAATGGTGAACTTGATGAGTTTCGCTTATTCCCATTTATCTGCAAGTTGGATGATCCGGAAGAAGTGGACGATATGAGCAACTGGCCAAAAGCGAATCCTATGTTGGATGAGACAACTCCTTACGCTAAACGTCTGCTGGCCAGAACGAAAGCTGACTATGATGACTTGGAACTCGAGCCATCAGGCAGACAAGAGTTTATGACCAAGCGGATGAACCTCCCAGAAGCGGACCTCGAGAAAGATGTGACGACTCGTGATAAGTTGCTTGCTACTTTGAGGGATGCAGACATTGAACTTGTTGGAAGGTCGTGTGTGGCTGGATTTGACTACGCAAGCATACGAGACTTTGCGTCTGTTGGATTACTGTTTAAGGATGGTGATGATTTCATCTGGAGGCAACACAGCTTTGCTCGGAAGACTTTCCTTGATGCGTTTAAAATCAAGGCTCCAATCCGTGAATGGCAGGAGCAAGGGATTTTTACGGTCGTAGATGGTCCGAGTATAGATCCACGGTTGCTGGTCGCTAAGCTGAACGAATGGCGTAAGCTATACAATATTGAGCTAGTCTGTGCCGATGGATTTCGGATGGACTTGCTGAAACCGTTACTGGAAGAAGCTGGTTTTGAGTTTGAATTTCTTCGTAATCCAGGGGCTATCCAATCCAAGGTGGCACCAATCATTGAGGACGGGTTTGCGAATGAGAGATTCAATTTTGGAAATGATAGGTCAATGCTGTGGTACACAGATAACACCTTCGTGAAGGAAGACAAGGACGGAAACAAGAGGTTTTTGAAGAAAGAGTCTGTGAGACGCAAGACCGATGGATTCCACGCTTTTATTGCTGCTCTCTACAAGAGAGAAATCATCCAGGAGAGCACTGTGGGTGAATTCCTTGATGTGATTGAAGATTGGGATTTTTAGAAAGGAAAACCAAATGAATAAACGAATGAAGAAGAAACAGGCCTTGAATACCGAGGTCGAGCACTTGAAGTCAGAAGTGGCTGTGCTGAAAGGTGAGTTGAATACTCTAAGTCAAGCCTTGAAGCGTCATGAAGATGCTTGCAGTGAGAATATCGAGCAGACGAACAAAGAGTTCGAAGCTATTAGGCAAGATATGAAGCGCTCTAAGAAATCATTCTTTAAACGATAAGGGATAAGGTCCCGGGTGGGTGGTTGGCATAAAATTTAAGAAAGGAGGAGGTGCCTTGGGATGGCTAAATTTATTCAAGCGTGAAGTTCCGGAACCAAGCTTTGAATTTGATGAGCTGGAGCGGATTTTCGGAAATCTGCAACTAAAGAGCTTATCGATTGATAAGGCTGCTGAATTTGTGGCCCGCATCTTTGCAAGGTCTGAGTTTAAATTCATTGAGAACGGGAAGAAGAAGGCTACTGATTGGGATTATCTGCTAAATGTAAGGCCTAACAAGAATGAGTCGGCTTCTGAATTTTGGCAAAAGGCTATTTATCGCTTATTGACCAAGAATGAAGTCTTAATCTTTCTGTCGAGTGATGATCAGTTATTAATAGCTGACTCGTACATTCGTCAAAAGTATGCTGTGTATGATGATACATTCACGTCTGTGACTTGTCAGAATTACACTTTCCAAAAACCATTCAAGATGAACGAAGTAATTTTCTTGCAGTACAACAACAATCGTCTTCAAGAGTATTTTACTCAGTTGTTTAATGACTACGAGAAACTACACACTCGGCTAGTCGAAGCGCTGGCACGAAATAATCAAATCCGTGGAGTCCTTAGTACAAGGACAAATGCAAGCTTCGACGATACGAAGCGTGCCAAAATGCAGAAATATGCCGATGGACTCTTTAAGTCGTTTACAACTAAGACAGTTGCGATTGTCCCAGCTCAAGAAGGAATGGAATATTCTGAGCTGACCAATACCACAGGGACTTCTAATCTGTCCGTGGATGAGCTCAAGAAACTTCGTCGGCAATTTGATGATGAAGTAGCTGACATCTTGGGAATACCTACTGCGCTGATGCATGGGGATATGGCAAACCTTGAGAATAGCCAGAAGATGTTTAATAGCTATTGCTATCAATCGCTTGTGAAGAAGATGAGTGATGGCCTGAACTTTGCTTTGTTAAGTAAAAGCGAGTATAGGGATAACAAACGTCTTGTCATTGTCGGTGAAGGTCAGAGGGATAAATTCTCGCTTGCTCAAAGTATTGACAAGCTGATTTCTTCTGGATCTATGCTTATCAATGAGGTCCGTGAGGAACTTGGTCTTGAAGCTGTACCGTGGGGCGACAAGCCTCTGATCACTAAGAATTATCAACTTGGTGAGGATGTAGAGAAGGGAGGTGAGAAAGAAGATGAAAGTGATTCCGATTAAGGGAACCATTGTATCGAACGATGATGTTTGGATGTATGATTGGTTCGGTTGGGACTGTACCGCTCCTAAAAACGTTATACTTCCTGAAACTGGTGAGGACATTGAAGTCCATATCAATTCAGGCGGTGGTGATGTGTATGCTGGTAGTGAAATCTATACCGCTTTGCGGTCCTACTCAGGGAAAGTAGTTGTTAAGATCGTGGGCATTGCTGCAAGTGCAGCAAGCGTCATTGCTATGGCTGGTGACGTGGTAGAAATTAGCCCGACTGCTCAAATCATGATCCATAACGTGTCATCACGAGTTGACGGAGACCACAACACTCTACTGCATGAAGCTGGGGTACTTGAAGGGTTTAATAAGTCAATCGCAAATGCTTATGTCGATAAAACTGGTAAAGCACTTGATGATTTATTGGATCTGATGAACAAGACGACTTGGTTCGATGCCAAATCAGCAGTCAAGGAAGGTTTTGCTGACCGTGTCATGTTTAGCGGAGAGATTGCTCCGACGTTTGCTGCAAGCGAAACTCCAATGATCCCACATGACTTTATTGACAAGATGAAATCAGCAATGACTCCTGATGTTGATAAAATCGCTGAGCTGGTAGCTAATAAACTAGAGGCTCGACAAATCGCACAAGAGACTTTTGAAAATAGCGAATTTGTACAGAAAAAATTCAATATTCCAGAAAGTCCAGAAAATAACACAAACGAGACTGTACCGAAAGGGTTCGGTCTTTTTGCATTTTAGAAAGGAAAAATACTAATGCCAATGCAATTATCAAACAAATTCAATGAAATTCGTCAGAACTTTTTGAACGCTGTATCAAATGGTGCACCTCAAGAAGAACAAGCGAAACTCTACAATGAAATGATCGAGTCGATGACTAACGAAATGATGGAACAAGCTCGTCATGCTGCTCATGAGGAAGTTTCAGCGATGAATCCTTATGATGCTAAATTGACTGCTGAAGCTCGTGAATTCTTCAACGACATCGACAAAACCACTCCTGTGGGAGTTGAAAAACTCTTCCCACAAGAAACAATCGACCGTATCTTTGATGATATGGTTAAATCTCGCCCACTCTTGCAACACATCGGATTGCGCAATGCTGGTATCCGCCTTAAATTCCTCCAATCAACTCAGACAGGACAAGCTGTTTGGGGCAAAATCAATGGTGAAATTCAAGGTCAACTGAAACAAGCCTTCAACGAAGAAGAAAAGATTCAAAACAAATTGACTGCATTTGTAGTCATTCCCAAAGACTCTGAAAAATTCGGTCCTGCTTGGTTGCAATCATTCGTATCTGCTCAAATCACAGAAGCGTTCGCTGCTGCTTTGGAAGCTGCCTTCTTGAACGGTGACGGAGACGACAAACCTATCGGTCTTTCTCGTACCCTCACTGGGACTGCGGCTGGCAATAAAACAACTTTTGCAGAAAAAGAGGCCCAAACTGCGAACCTTACATTTGCGGACTCTGCAACAGTTGTCAAAGAATTGACTGCAGTGTACAAACATCACTCTGTTAAGTCTGACGGCACCCCAGTGGCAGTTGAAGGAAATGTCGTGATGGTAGTCAACCCAGCGGATGCGTGGGATGTCAAGAAACAATACACATCATTAAACGCTCAAGGAACATATGTGACTGCAATGCCATACAACTTGATCTTGGTTGAATCAGTTGCTCAAACTGCTGGTAAAGTGACTACATTTGTCAAAGGGCGCTACGATGCCTTCGTCGGTGGTGGAATCGAGTTTGGTCGCTTCACTGAGACTTATGCTCTCGAAGATTTGAACCTCTACACTGCTAAGCAATTTGCTTACGGTAAGGCTCACGATGAAAAGACTGCTGCTGTCTGGGTATTGAAAATTAAATAATAGGTGGTGACACCGAATGGAAGAAACGAAACAATTTCATCCGCTTTTGGGAGCATTCAAGGAGCGGATGAAAATCTTTCATAATGCAGAAGATGCCAATCTCTCACGTATGCTCACTTCGTCAGAAAAAGCGATTCTCGACCTTACGGATTCATTTGATGCCAGCGATAGCCGTGTTGCAGAATTAATCCTTGAGCGGTCGAGGTATCTCTATAATGACCAGGTTGAGTTTTTCTTTGCGAATTTTCAGGGTGAGATTTTGGAACTGTCTCTTAACAATTATCAGCAGGAGGGAACATGGTCGAAGTTTTAAAAGAATTTTTCGATTTGAAAGAAAATGTGATCCGCAAAGTCGGAACCACATTTGAAGCGGATGGAGCTCGACAAAAGGAACTGATGGAAAAACTACCTGGTTTCATCAGTCCAGTAGTTGGGACTGCTCCTAAAACAACAGAAGAAGTAGCAACACAGGGTATTGAAGCCTAATTTCAAATACAAGCAACCGGAAGCAATCAATGGGGACCTAAGAACGCCTGTCACCTTCTATACTTCTAAGGTGGAGGATGGTTTGGATGGTCGTGATGTTAGCTTTGAGAAGGCATTTTTCACTTTTGCAAAAGCCTATTCACCTAGCATGAAGGATATTGAAATCTCCACTGGTAAATCCATGGTTGCCAAAATGACTCTGAAAATTCGGGATCCACTGACTAGCTATCAGCCAGATGTTCGGCACTTTGTGGAAGTGATGGACCAGCGTTTACAAGGTAAACACTGGAACATCATAGATGTTCGTCCTGATTATGATAATCGTGATTTCTTAATCGTCATTATCGGAGGTGGTCGGGATGAGTAGTGGTGCGACACTGGTCGGATTCGAGGAAGTGATCCGGAATCTAGAAACCAAGCTCGGAGACGAAAAGGTGAGACGGTCAGCCAACAAGGCACTGAAAGGTGCTACGACCGAGACCTTGGAAGATTTTAAGGGTGCCTTGGGAGTCTACAAAGATACTGGTGAGACAATCGCAAGTGCGACTGTCGGAAATGTCACTGGAAGTTTTGAAGGTGTCCCAATGGTTAAGCTTGGATTTGGTGCTGGTTCGCGATGGCGCTTGGTCCACTTGAGTGAATTCGGCTATGCGAAGAAGACACATCCTCGAGGTTTTGGCGTGATTCGAAGATTTTCAGAAGCAAACAAAGAGAAGTTTAAGTACAGACTGGCTTCTAAATTGAAAGCGGAGGGACTTGGATGATTAAAGATAAATTGACGGAAATTTACAACGCCTTAAAAAGCGATGAGCATCTTTCTGGGATTTCTATCAAGTCGTTTAAGCGTCCTGAGACGCTTTCTGAGAAGGAGCCGAGCATTGTCATCATTCCGGTCGGCCCTCCTCTTCAAAGCGACCGTGGGAGCAATACAAGTCTGTCAAAGACTTTTCTCTATCAAATCAACGTAGAGTCTACTGACCGCATCAAATGCAAAGAGTTGCAAGGTGCTGTTGAGAAAGTCATGGAGTCAGAAGGCTTCTACCAAACGGACGGGGGTCTAGATGAATGGATCCCTGAAATCAAACGCTATGCAGATGCCAGAACCTATAAAGGGAAGAGCAAACTGTATGACGATTATTAGAAAGGAAATTTAATATGACACAACAAAAACAAGGTACAGCAACAGTCGGCTTTAAGAGTTTGACAGTTCGCATTTTGGACGGAAAAGAAACTCCAACAGAAGGAGACAATCTTTTTGTCATTCAAGGTAAGGATGGCGAGGGTGCAACTCAAACAGCTAAGATCTCAGGACTTGCTGCTGATGCTATCAAATCATTCGGAAGCAACATTGCTTACTACGTAAACAATCGTGGGGTTGGAGATGTTAAGGTAGATCTCGGGCTCTTGGATATTCCAGTAGTGCTCTATGTTAAAGCTCTAGGTTACGAAGACGACGACGGCATTCTTGATTTCGGAGCTGACACAGTTTCAAAAGATGTTGCAATCTTGCTAGAATCAAATACTGCAGATGGCAGTGGAGCTTACTATGGCTTCTACAAAGGAAACCTAGCAATGGATGCTATTGACCTCAATACGCTCAAAGAAAAAGCTGAGGAACTTGCTACTACAAACGTATCATTCGCCGCGGGTGCAAGTACTAATGAGAACACCAAAAACAAATATGGAACAATGTACTTTGGTAGCGATGAAACAAAAATCAAAAAAATGAAAGCGAAACTCGGTATGGCAGTAGCAGGCTAAAATAAAACGGGGGCATCTAGCCCCTTTGTTTTATTATCTTAACATTGTAAACCTTTTCAAGTTTTGGTAAAATAAGATTGTGGAGGTTTGCTATGAAAAAGAATAAACATTCGATTTTGATTTTATTAACTATTGCATTTGGTATTGGCCTAGTAACGATGTCAGGGCTGTTATTCTCTGCGCTGAATGAGAAATCCAAGCTAGAAAAGAAATACGAGAGTCTCAAAGAGGACAAGGAACGGATTGAGAATATCAAATCTAGATTCTTTACTTACGTCTTCGCAGTAGATCACACACTTGCTTCTGAGGCTATTGATTTCACATTAAGTGAAGGAGAATACCGCTATCAGTTCGGAGAACCCGCCCTGTTTGATCAGACTGAAATGACAGTCGGGGAACCAAAAAAAGACACTTCAGGACTACTCGCTATGGAACATGATAAAAATGAGTACAAAGCTGTCACCATCACCCTGACAATTAATAACAAGGACACATCAAATGTTGAATTAAACCCTAGAAAATTCTTTGCGAGTGATGAGGATGGGGAATATCTTGGATTTGACTCGGTATTTTCGAATGACAATACTGTAGCTATCAATTCGGATTCCAGCGTCGTCTTCCAGGCTGGCAAGGAAGGTCATGTGACTATCATTTTTGCGATGAAGCAAAGTAATGCGTCTAAAGATGTCACAAAGGTCGAATTTGGGAAAAATAACTGGACGAAATAAAAGAAGGCACCGCAAGGTGCTTTTTAATTTAGAAAGGGAAAATAAATGGCTAAAATTACATTCACTATGAAGAACGAGAAAGGCGAAGATGTCCTATACTCCAGTAAAGAAATCACTACTCGTGACTATCGTGACTATCTTGTACTCAATGACTCGCTCACGTCTGAAAAGTCAGAAGTTGAAAAATTGGATCAACAGTTGAACTTTATCGCTTCGCTTTTCGAAAATGTCACAGTTGAACAATTGCTTGAACATACAGACTTTGCGAAAATCATTGAAGTATTTATGGACATCTACGCTCATCTGGTAGGTGATGTGGACCCAAAGGGGAAACAATAGATCCTAAAGATGCTTTAAAGCATTTTTATAAATTTGTCAAAAATGTCTCTAATGGTCCATACAATATGAGTATCAATGAGGTTATGGATATTAGCTGGGATGACTTAATCGGTATCGTCGACACAAGTAGCGACCCCGAAGATGAAACTCCGCTAGATATTGCAGACATATTTGATGGGATATAAAGTAAAGCCTTTTTAAAGGCTTTTTTTATCTCGAAGGAGGAAAAATGGCAGGTGGAACGCCACTAGGACAAATGTATATCGAACTAGGGCTGGACGTGTCAAAGTTCAATCCTAGCTTAACAAGTGCGAAGAATGCAGTGAAGTATTTCCAAAATAATGTCAAAGCACTCGACAGCACTTTAAAATCTCATGGAAATAATGCAGATTTACTGAAATCAAAGTACAAATCACTTGGTCAGGCGATTGAGGCACAGAAAAAGGTCCTCGATCAGATGAAGAATGGATTTGACAAACTTGATCCTGGATCTGCTAAGTATGACAAAGCTGCTGCAGATATCGAGCGTGAGAATGCGAAGTTATCTGCAATGGAAGGTCAATTGTACAAAGTCGAGCAAGCTCTTAAAGCTGTTGCTCGTGAAAATAGTTTCTCCGGCCGAATGGAGGCTCTGGGGCAGAGTATCAAAAAAGGCGGAGATCACATTCAAAGTTTTGGTCGGAAGGTTTCTGACCTTGGTGGGACGTTAACAAAAGGCCTCACTGCCCCTCTTGTCGCTAGTGCTGGATTTGCAGTCAAGGCTGCGATTGACTATGAAAGTGCCTTTGCTGGGGTCAAAAAGACGGTTGATGGAACGCCTCAACAGTTTGATAGGCTATCTGCAAGCATTCGTAATATGGCAAAGGAAATGCCATCTAGTGCGGTTGAAATCGCACATGTCGCAGAAGCAGCCGGGCAATTAGGTGTACCAGTTGGAGCAATCAAAGAATTCTCAAAAACAATGGTAAACCTTGGGGTTTCGACAAACTTGAGTGCAGAAGAGGCTGCATCCTCAATCGCTAAAATCGGGAACATTATGCAGGTCTCAAAGAATGACCTGGGTGAATGGTCGGGGCACTTTGGATCTGCGGTCGTAGATTTGGGTAACCACTTTGCGACGACTGAGCGTGATATTGTCGAAATGACAAACCGTTTGGCGGCTGGAGGGAAACTTGCTGGCTTAACCACTCCAGAAATCCTCGGTCTTGCAACTGCGATGAGTAGTGTCGGTATCGAAGCCGAGGCTGGCGGTACTGCAATGACACAAACTCTTACTAGTATTGGCAAGGCAGTATCTGGCGTTGGTAAAGGGGCGACTGAAAAACTAGAACTGATTGCCCAAACTGCTGGAATGACCTCAGAGCAGTTCAGCAAAGCATGGAAAGAAAAACCAGCGGAAGCATTACAATCCTTCATCAAAGGGCTACAAAAAGCCACAGATGAGGGCAAGAACATGGACGGCATCCTTGATGAACTTGGTATGACAGGTATCAGACAAGGAAATATGCTAAAATCTCTTGCCTCCGCATCCGATACAATGGGAGAAGCGGTGAGACGATCTAACAGTGCATGGAAAGAAAACAGCGCACTAACAGAAGAAGCTCGTAAACGGTACGAAACTACTGAATCTCAGTTGAAAATCTTTAAGAACAAGATCACGGATATCGCTATTGAGTTCGGCGGTCCATTGCTGAAGGCTTTGAATAGTGGGCTAGATGCTGCTAAACCTTGGCTGAAAACTCTGTCTGAGATGGCTGAGAAGTTCAGCAAGATGTCATCTGAGCAACAACAGAACATTATCAAATGGGGCTTGATGGGAGCGGCCGCTGGGCCTGCTCTGAAATTGCTCGGTGGTGGTCTCAGGATCATCGGTGGCTTGACCAAAGGATTTGGAAGCCTTGTTAGTGGTATTGGTAAAGTATCTGGTGCCATTAAAACATTTAAAGACGCTGGCTCGGTGGCTGGTGGATTTAAAGCCCTGTCCGCAAGTATTAGCGGAATAGGAACCGCAACTGCTGAAGCTAGTACAAGTACAAGCTTATTATCTACTGCGGTAGCCTCACTTGGTAGTGGTGCCACATGGGGCTTCCTCTTGGGGGGTGCTGCATTAGTCGGTTTGACCTATATCGCTGAGCAGATGGCAGAAGCTGAGAATAGGACACAGCGCTGGGGAACTTCCGTCAGCAAGGTCCAAGATGAACAACTGAGCGGTTTTAAATCCAAGGTGGACGAAGCCAACAAGGCTATCGTTGATTTTGGGGCAACTGCTGGAAATGTCGATAATGTCAAGGCATCTTTTGAAAAGCTCAATAGCGAGATTGACAAGCTGATCGATGAGAAGAAAGAGAAGTTGCAAGCTCTCGCTAAAGAAGTCGGTATGAGTGAAGAGGTTCGTAAGAACCAAGAAGAGCAACTTGAACAAACCAAAGTAAATGTCCGGAATATGACCGAAGAGGTCGGTCGTATCTATCAAAACGCTAAGGACCAACATAGAGACCTAACCCTTGAAGAAAAGGCCATCGTCTCAAACATTCAAAACGAAATGATTAGCCAGGAATTGGACTTACTGGATATTTCTAAGGACAAGAAACATGCTATCATGCAGGCTATGAATGGCGATGTCAAATCCATGAATGAAACGCAGCGGAAAGATGCGTTGAAGGTAGTCACGGATTGGGTCAAGGAAGAAGAGAAGGTATACGAGAAACGTAAGGAAGCTATCAAAGAAGCATACAAAAATGATGGCTCCGAAAAAGGAATTAAAGAACGCAATCAAAAATTAGAGGAGCTGGAAGCAGAGCATTTAGCTAGAAAAGAAGCCTACCAACAAAAATATATGGAGTTGGAGAAAAGCTTCCTTGACAACTACAACGGCCGTTGGAGTAAAGAGGCCCTTCAAGGTGTTAAATCACGGATGGGAGCTCTTGGGCTTGATGCTAAGCAGTTTGAAGAGTATATGCGTTCTGCTGCTGATACTGTCACGACATCATCTGGAATCGTTGCGAAGTCCATGGCTAACATGAGCAAAGAGACCGCTGAGGCGAACACAGTCTGGAACTCACTCGTATTTGATGATAAAAAGGGTGAAGTTAAGACGAATGCCAAGGAAGAAATCTCCAAGGTATTGGAAGCTGAGAATGGCTGGAATTCAATTGAATTCATTTTGAAGAATGCCAACCTCGAAACGAACGCTAAAATGTTGATTGGTGAGACCTTGGTCGAGACCGGTAAATGGAATGAGCTGACTCTCGAACAGAAAGAACTCGTTTTAGACGGTCACAAAGGTATGCAGGCTATCCTTGAAAACAAGGAGGCACTCGCTCAATGGAACGCCCTTCCAGCAGAAGTCAAAGAACTGCTGATGAAGAACGAGGCATTCATCAATTCTGGAAACCTTGCTATCTCGACCTTGCAGAAATGGAATCAGTTAAGTCCTGAGCAGAAAGAGCTTATTGCTAAAGATTTGGCGACTGGTGAAGTCACTAAAATCCAGCAAGCCCTTAACTTGCTTGTCGGGATGAACCCTAACATCCCAATTGATGCTACGGACAATTCAAGCAAAGTCATTTCTGAGGTAATGAACGACATCCTGAACATTCCGAAGGAGACGAACACAAACATCAATGCGGATGCGAGTGGTGCTGAAGCTGGCAAGAACCAAGCCCTTGAGGCTTATGGTGCTGTAAATGCTTATCAGGTGTTAGAAAAATCAATTACAGCAAACGCAGACAATGCAGTCCAACAAGGACAAGCGGCAATCAACAAACAGAATGAATGGAATGCAACTCCATCCCCTACCAAACTGCAAACTGGTGATGCTGGTAGTGCGGTAAATGCAGGGCAATCTGCCATTAACAAGCAGAATGAATGGAACGCTCTTTACAGCCCTATGAAGTACATGACTGGTGATGCCACAAGTGCTATGAATGCTGCTAACTCAGCAAGTAGTGCGATTCAATCAGTACCCACTAGCTGGCATACAACCATCACAGCCACAGAGGTAGTCAACCGTGTCGTTAATACTGTCGGAAGACTATTTGGACACAAAGATGGTACAGATTATCACCCGGGCGGACTTGCTATGGTCAATGACCAACGCAATGCAGTCTACCGTGAGATGGTCACGTTACCAGACGGACGTAGCTTCATCCCAGAAGGTCGAGATGTCATCATGCCACTGCCTCGTGGATCCAAAGTCTTGCGAGCTGACAGGACCAAACGCCTGATGCAAAATCTTGGCATTCCTAAGTATGCGTCTGGTATTGGTATTCCAGAAGATGCTAAATTCTTGAGAGAGATCGAAAGGGCCAACCGTGAAATCGTGCTAATCGATAATAAAGGTGGCAATGAGTATGATGGTCAAAATGTCGTTGCTGAGATTGCGTTTCTAAGGTCAAGTTTAGAAAAGTTATTGACTGCTATCCTTGAAAAACCATCAGAAACTTATCTAGATGGCAATGTTTTGGCTCAAAATAGCTACCAACGCTATTCTAAAATCATGGCAAGGGAGGGGATCTAATGTTCAACATGATTATTAATGGGTTTGACACTGGATCAATCCCAAACTGCTATGTCACCGATTACGGTGAGGAGCAAATGGCTCAGCCACGTTTTGATAATAATACGATTTACGGGGCTAATGGAGACTATCCTATCTACGATGGAGCATATGATGGCTATGATAAGACTGTCAGCCTGTATGTTGTAAAGGAAGAGGAGGTCCAGAAAATCCTTGAGCAATTCAATCAACAGAACAATTTAATAGAGTTTGGGCATCGACCAGGCTCTATTTTTTATGCTGATTATGCTGGCTCAAGTTTTAGACAAAACGGCATCCATGCTTGGTCACTAGAAATCAAACTCAAGATGCATCCTTTCCGTTATCAGAAAAACAATACGGAAGTCGTATTGACAAGTAATGGCACTGTGACGAACCCTGGAACGGTCTATTCTGAACCAGTCATCACAGTTGAGGGAAGTGGGGATGTGACGCTTACGATTGGTAAGCAAATCATGCAACTCAAGCTGGATACTAAGGCTACTATTGACTGCCGTCACAAACGTCAGAATGTCTATGACAAGAATGGGAACTTGAAGAATACTCTTCGGACACGAGGTGGATTCTTCGAAATTCCTACTGGCATTTCTGGGGTAGTCTTTGGTGGGAATATCACGAAGGTGAGAATCCAAGGAAACTGGAGGTATAAGGTATGATCTACTTACTAGAAAATAATTTTCCTCTGAATGCTGCATTTGATGATGAAATTATCCAAGAAGCGAATAGCACCTATCAGCTCACCTTTAAATTCCCAACGACAGACAGCAAGTGGACAGAGTTGAAAAATGAAGTCTTACTGGTTGCGGATGACTTGCACGGCGAGCAGTATTTCTCAATCTTCGAAGTCGAAAAGCAACACGGCTATGTTACAGTATATGCCAACCAGGTTGCCACTTTGCTGAATAGCTACTCTATCAATACTATCAGCGTTGATAGAGTGAATGGCTTTGCTGTGATGAATGCTCTAGTATCGGCTTTTAAGAGACCGAGTCCTTTCACATTTTTCTCGGATATCAACTCCAAGCATACCATCAACCTCAAAAATGTGTCGGTGATGGAAGCTTTGGTAAAGGACAAGCACTCTATCGTTGGACAATGGGGCGGAGATCTTGTGCGTGATAAGTACAGTATCCGGCTACTTGAGAGAGCAGGAGTAGAGAACGAATCTCTCTTTGCCTATAAGAAAAACATGAAGTCCTACCAAGAGTCTGCGTCTACTAAGGAATTAAAGACAAGAATCCATTTCCGTCGTGTCATTGAAAGTCACGATGAGCACAAAAAGGACCAAGTCTTCATTGCGACAATCGACAGTCCGCTGATTGGCAAATACAAGAATATCTACGAAGCAGACATGGAAGTGCAAGACCAGGATGTGGTCGACCAGAGAACACTGGAAGAGTACGGGAAACGTTATTTCCGTGAAACGCTCTGTGATATGGTTGAAGAGAGTCTGGAAATTGATGTTATCGGACAGGCTGATCAACCTGTAAACCTCTTTGATACTGTTAGTGTCTTCCATGAGCGATACAATGTGGATCTACGTAAGAAGATTACTAAATACCGCTTCGCACCTATGAGGAAGAAGCTTGTCAGCATCGGATTCGGGAAGGTTAGCCAGTCATTTAGCAGTGCTCTTGGAAGTCTCGTAGAAAGCAAAGTCAATGAGCAACTGACAGTTCGTGATAAAGACTATGAGAATAAAGTGCAGAAGTTAGTTGATAATGCTAACGCTGAATACTTGAAGAAAGCCACTGCGCTTGAACAAGAAATCACTGACGGTCTCGAACAAGCTAAGGCACGATCTGAGGTGCTTAAGAAAGAAGTGACCGATTCTGTCAATAGCAAATTTGCAGATTTTGATAGGTCATTTAATACACAGCTTGACTCTCAGAAGGAGAGAATACAAGCTATTAATGATCTTGCTAATGATGCAAACCGAGTAGCAGCAGAGGCGCTGAGAGATGGAAACAATGCTATTAAGTACGCTCTTAGTGTTAAAAGTTTGGCTGATCATAATTTTACGACGGCAAGAAATCTAAACGATAAGATTGATTTGCTTGCGACTAAGCAGGAACTTGACCCTATTACTGAGAGATTGCGTCTTACCGAAAGTCAAATTGAGTTACAGGCTGATCAGATAACTGAAAAGTTATCACGAACGGAAGTAGATCGCTTGATTGATGACAAAGGGTTCCAAAATGCTGTTCAGGTCCAAAATATCGTCAAAAAATCAGTTGACGGATTCCAACAGACTATTTCCCGTGTTGAAAATAAGTTAAGAGACGTTATTCGTAATGATAACCTTCTTCAAAATTCCTCAGTTATCCCAAGTGGGGACGGTTTAGGAGGTACTTGGCGACTGAATAACTCAGGCGGTAATGGTAGGACAGAAGTAGTATCTCTCACAGATGCACCACATACTGCTATTAAGAAGGGTATTCGAGTTGTAGGAAATTCGAACGGTGGGAATAAGGATATCTCACAAGGTATCAACTTAGTTGTCGGTGAGAAATACACAATGTCTTGCTGGGCCAGAGTATCTAGCAATAGTACGAGTCAAAACGTTAATTTGTTGATTCGCTCATGGACAACCAACGACAGAAATCGTGCTTTGTTAAAGAGTATTTCAAACAAAGATTGGGTTCGATATCAATTCACATTCACGGCTGATTCTACCTATAACTCAATCCAATTTGGGCAGAATGGCAATGGCAGTCTTGAAATTTGTGGAATGAAACTTGAACATTCTGATCGTATGACTGACTATGATGTTAATACCTCTGAAATCGTAAGTGTTGTTGAATTTAACGATGTGGTCGATACAGTTAAAAGCCACACGCAAACTCTTCAAAACCAGGACAAAGCTATTTCACAAGTTACTCAAACTGCGGATGGTCTGGTCAGTCGTGTATCTAATTTATTGGATGATTTCAATCTGGTCTACGATCCTACTAACTTTAGCAAGTGGAAGAAAAAACAACCCGAAGCTAATGTCGTCGAAGACCAAGCATCAACTAAACTGTTGAGAATTACCAATTCCGGGAATAACAACAATGTCTATCGTGGGTTCGCATTGCCAATTACTACATCTACCTTTACCAAGGATGAAAAAATCAGTTATCGCCTTGTAGCGTGGGTAGATGTATTACCAGATAAGCCTCTTGGTATCGAATTGTGGAATGAAGACAGCGTGATTGCTTCTGACCGAGTGACTTTTACAAAAACTGGCATACAGGTCATCACAGGCACCATGACTGTCAATAAGACGACAACGAAATTAAGAGAATTTCCGCTGGAATTTTGGTTGATGAAAAATGGTACTGTAGCGATTGGGAAAGTCTCCCTTATCCGTGGAAATAGACCACCTACTAAGTTCGCCGACAATACATCTACACAAGACGTAGCCACACAAACACGAGTAAGCCAGCTTGCAGGTTCGTATGCTATCAAAAATATCAATAGTGCTGGGGACATCATCAACGGGATCAATATTGGTGCCGATGGTAACAATCGCTTTGTCGGTAAGTTAACCCACATCACAGGTGAGACACTGATTGACAAAGCGGTTATCAAGTCTGCGATGGTCGATAAATTAAAGACAGGTAATTTCGAATCTGGTTCTGTTACAACTCAAATCCTTGCATCAAATGCAGTTACAGCTGATAAATTACTTGTTGATTCCGCCATGATTAACAAGCTGGTGTCAAACCAAGCATTTATCAGAGAGCTATTTACTCAAAGAGCCACAATCACTCAAATACAGTCGATTGATATTACTGGCGAGCACGTCAGAGGCGGTCGAATAACCTCGCTGAATGGCGGTACGGTTATCAATTTGCAAGATGGATGGATTGATACCAACCAGGAAGGAGTTGGTATCAGAAACCAATTCCCTGGCAGACCGTTGCAATATCTGGTCTTTGGCACAGGAGAAATAAGCGGTGTCCCAAGTGCATACACGGCACTTATGAGTAATCGTAATGGCATTGTCGGCATGGAACACACATCTGCTGGTATCCAGATCTGGAACGGTAGAAAGGGTAGTAATGTTCAAACGGCCATAACATTTTACGGAAAAACAATGGACTTTATTCCGAGCTCGCAAGGTGGAGGAGTGTCTTTAAATACAGAGACCAAAAGCTTGGGCACACTTGAAAGTCTTTTTGTAAAAGATATTTATTTATTAAATTATGGTAATTATAAATTAAAAGATGTATTAAATGACATTTACCGTAATATTCAACAACTACACAATGTCAAAGAATCAAGCGTAAGTTACCACTGGACAACAATTGGCCTGCAATAGGCCTACAAAACTAGAAAGGTAAATATGAACACACAAGACAAAATCATCAATAACTTAGGGGTGCAACTCGCAAATAAATCAATTGAATGTGCCAATTACAAAGCATATTTTGAAGAGGCTCAAGAGCAATACAATGAATTAATCTCTGTTCTCAAATCAGATGAAGATTTGATGGATCTATTCAACGAAATCAAAAACAAAAATGAGGTGGCTAACTAATGGATTACAAATTACATTTTAAATTATTTGACGCAGTGACAAACACGACCAAAGTAGCAATCAAGCAAGATTCTCCATATCGTGTCTTCGAAGAGACTTTGCCAAATAATCGAATGGCTGAAAATGATGCTACGCTGGTTGAAGCGGTGCTGAACATCGTCCGGATGGAATTGGACCCATCTGGTGCTATTGTGGCACTGAAGAAAGAGCTTGATAAGTCTGTTGAGGCTAACAAGGTAGCTATCCAAAAAATTCAAGAGCTTACTCTTGAGAATGAGAAGAAAGATGCTCAAATCCAAAACAACAAAGCTCTTGCGGATTGGGCTGTCCTCGTGGCTGTGACCAACCAAGACAACCCACTTGATCCAACACTCTACAAGCGAGCGCTTGAGCTTGTTGAAGGCGCTCAAGTAGGTAAAACCTACAAACAGCACGACATTTTCACGCTCGTGGATCCTGACCATACCGAACAATTTAGCGAAGGTAAACGGGTACTTGTACAAGTCAACTACGACTTCACTTATAATGGTGAATCCATCAAAGACCTAAAAGGTCCTCTTCTTCAAAATGGCAAACTCGCAATCTATAATTGGGAGGTGCCAAAAGAAAATAAGCAAAACAAACCATCTGGAGATCTTGAGACTCAACCAGTGGCGCAACCTAGTGTATAGTGGGAAGGTTGGTGATTGATTGAGCTTATCAGATCTAATCGCACACCTTGCCCCTACCTTTGGTGTGATTGCTACTGGCTGGTTTGGCATGAAAGCTAGTAAATCTGCTAACTTAAACAAAGAGCAATTTAATGAGTTAAAAGACGAACTAGGCACAATCCAGAAGTCAGTTGAGACCGTCCAAGCAGTGGGCAAGGATAATAACAGAAAAATTGATGAAGTGAATGAGAAGCTGGCAGTACATGATGAAGCGCATCTGGTCACGATGTATTTGAGGCTAGAGCGTGACATCTCAACAGCTATTGACCGTGGATACACAACAGTACACGAGAGCGATATCATTCACAAGATGCACAAAAGTTATAAAAATTTGGGTGGAAATGGCTACATTGACGCTCTATACAACAAATATGTAAACTTAGAAGTGAGGAAGTAAAATGAATAAAATTAATTGGTCTGTACGTTTAAAAAATAAAAATTTTTGGTTGGCAGTAGTGCCAGCTCTTGCATTGCTATTTCAAGCCTTTGCAAACATCTTTGGCATCAAGCTAGAATTTGGTGAAACCATTGATAAAATCTTGGTATTTATCAATGTGCTCTTCGCATTCCTTGTCTTGATTGGAATCGTCAATGACCCTACAACAGTAGGATTGGGCGACTCAACTCGTGCGCTTGGTTATGAAGAACCTCACGAAGATTAGTATATTTTTGCTAGCGACTATCTATTTCTGGGTAGTCGCTTTTGAATTAAAGGAGAAACAATATGGTAAGAACTATTGACTTAATCAATCATGTAAAAGCTAATGCTGACGCTGGAGTTGGTGCTGACGCTGACGGATGCTACGGAACACAATGCGTAGACGAAGTAAATGATTTATCCATTACTTTTTTTGGTAAATCACTTTGGGGAAATGCTATTGACCTACTCAACTCAGCTAGAGATGCTGGTTTTGAGGTTGTCGAAAATGTCGTAGGTGATGTATCGTCTGCCCCTCGTGCTGGTGCAGCATTCGTACAAGATACAACTTACATCGCAGGACATCCTTACGGGCACACTGGGCTTGTCATCGAGGACTCAGACGGCTATACCATGCGAACCATCGAGCAGAATATTGACGGCAATGCTGATAGCTTGTACGTCGGTGGTCCAGCACGCTACAACACTCGCAATTTTGACGGAATTGTAGGTTGGTTCTACTTCCCAGTAGATGATCAACCAGCAGAAGTACAATCTATCACTCCAGCCGAACCTCTCACGGTTGACTCTAATGGATTCAATCCAGAGACAGGTACATTTACTGTCGAAGTGCCAGCATTGAATGTACGGGCTTCTGCTGGGCTTGCTGGTGAGATTGTAGCAGTCTATACTGCTGGAATGGAAATCAATTACGATGGCTGGCTAGACAACGATGGATATATCTGGATTACCTACATCGGTGCATCCGGAAACCGTCGCTACGTAGCAGTCGGTCAATCAGAAAATGGTCAACGGATCACAGATTTCGGGTCATTCTCTTAATATTAACGAAAGGAAACACCCCCTAAATTCATAAATCTACCCCTCCATTTTTGGAGGGGCTTTTTTTATTTGCCGTTAAAATAGACATTTTTTATTTTGTCCGTTATAACGGCAATCATAATAAAATTTTGGTATAAATAAAAGTATTTTTGTATCAAAAAAGCGATGATTGTATAACCATCACTTTTCTTTTTTAAACTGATTAGCGTATTCTGTCATTTTAATTGCGTGTTTCAAACGCATATTCATAATATCAGAGATACCGTTCTTATATTTGTCTACAGCTTGGGTGGATAATCCACAATTTTTACTAATAGAATAGGCTGTGGCATTTTCTAGTAGCCATTTAATAGCATTGATATCAACTAACATATTTACCTCGCAAAAAACCAAATGATTATTATGATCAACAAAAAACCTAAAACAAACTCAAGTTTTTCACTAGCTGTGGTTTTTCTTACTTTAAATTTTACTTTCATCACGATACCTGTTATAATTAAAGCAAGCCCCCACAAGGGGCGGATAGTGATTGTTCACTATCCGAATTCGATGTGCCACTCAATGCTAATAATGAACAAGTTTATTTTGACCACTAGCTTATTCGTCTTAGCTTTGATTGGCTTTTTTCTTCGCCTTAACATTTATTTTTTCCTTTCTTTAGTTTCCTTGTCTAAGGTTTCCTCCTTAACCTTATGTATCAATTATACAACTAAAGTTACATAAAATCAAGAGATTTTATTAACTTTTTTTAAAAAAATAAAAGATTTTTTCCTATTAAATAACTTCCTTTTGTGTCTATAAAAAAATTAAACTCGAACTTTATTTGGAGCTATACCAAACTAACAGTGTGGCGATGAAGTTGTTGAGTTATAGAAGCAGACCCAAAAACAGGCCCAAAATGTGATATAGGTTGACAAATTAACATTTGTCAGACTCCCACCGGCTCCAT
>NZ_JVIQ01000062.1:0-488 GCF_001072745.1 Streptococcus sp. 400_SSPC
CCAGCTACATTTGAAGATGGTTCAACGACTAAGACAATTCCAGGTGAAGGAACCTACACAGTAGCTCCAGATGGAACAGTTACATTCGTGCCAGAGAAATCATTCACCGGAACAGGAACAGGCGTAACTGTGAAACGTGTAGATAAGAATGGTACACCAGTAACAGCTAAGTACACACCAACAGTAACCCCTGTAACACCAACAGCGACACCTGCTGAATCAGTAGCTCCTCAAGGTGTGGTTCAAACTGGTACTGTTACATTCACAGAAGGTGATCCAGTTGCACCAATTGATAAGGATACCATTACTCTTCTTGATGAAAATGGTCAACCAGCTGCATCAGTAGTTGCCAAATCACCAGAAGGTAAAGAAATCGGTACCTTCACAGTTGATAAAGCAACAGGTGTTGTAACCTTCACACCAACAGATAAGACATACTCAGGTGAAGTCGTTGCCGTTAAGGTTCAAGCGAAGGATGCCAACGGTAC
>NZ_JVIQ01000063.1:0-372 GCF_001072745.1 Streptococcus sp. 400_SSPC
TTTTCTTGATCAATATAATGAACGTGAACTTGGTACTGTCCAACTGAGTTCTTGTGGTCACTTGCCTTGATCGTTGCTCGATAGGAACCATCAGCTTGACGAGTGGCCTTATGCCAGATTAAATCATCCTGACCTCCTGCTACACTCCATGATGGAATTAAAACTTCTTTCAAGCCAGTCGGTGATACTACATTACGAACTACTGCNTCAAAGGTGCCTGTACTTGAGTTGTTGTTCTCAATCGAAAGCATCCCTTGCGGCTTAGATTGACGAACTTCTACAACAGTCTCTGTAACATAACGGCGCTTATTTTCTTGATCAATATAATGAACGTGAACTTGGTACTGTCCAACTGAGTTCTTGTGGTCACTT
>NZ_JVIQ01000064.1:0-26744 GCF_001072745.1 Streptococcus sp. 400_SSPC
TGCGGAGGTGGGACGACGAAATCGAATTCTAACGAATTACCGATTTCTGTCCCACTCTCTTCTCTATTCTAGCTAGGACTGGCTATTTATGGTATAGTAGGATATGTTGCTAAAGGAAATAGGCGTGAACAGTTGGACGGAAAGGGATACAGATTCGATCACAGAATGGATAATGTAAAGGAAACAATAAGAAAACATCTGAAGGCCCTCCTGGTTTTCATCCAAAAAAGAGGGATTGTTTTAGGAATCCTCGCAATGCTGGGAGTAGGCTATGAGCTTGCTGCTTCTGGGAGGCCACAAGAACAGCTGAATACAGACCAGCAAGTGACCTTTCATCAGGAAGAAGCTTATCTGCAGGACTTCCTGGCGAAATCAGATCACCCAGAAGTTGGGGTGAATTTGGAGGAGTTGCTGGAGTTTAAAATAGGAGATGCGACTGGTGGTCCAAGCACCAAGGGGACGACACCAGAGGCTCTGGTTAAAAAATTAGGGGGAGCCAAGCAAGCTCGACTCGAGTCAAAAGCTACAACGCAGCTCCTTCGTCTAAGCTATGGAACGACACAAGATGGACGAGATAGATACCAATTTGAATTTACCCATATGAAGGATGGCTACTATCTAACGGCTATTCAGGGCTATCAGCCAACTTCTAAGGATCATCTGGAAAGTAAACAGCTGAAAAAGGTAGCCTTTACCAATCTTGCTAGTGGGAAAGAGAAAACCGGCATGAAGCTTGAAGACATTTTACAAAAGATAGGCTTGCCACAATCATTGCTTTTGAATCATAAGGATGGCAAAACGGCTTTAGTCCTGACCTACCGTGCACAAGAGGGGCTCGTCTTTCTCACTTTGCAAGCCCAAAATGATGCTCGCTATCATCTAGTCAAGGTCGAATAAGGAGGAGTAAATGGATACAGTCATCAAGAAGCTAACAATTCCTGGTCTCCTATTGCTAGCGCTCCTCCTAGGGATGGGGTTAGAGGTCCTTAGTCATCCACCGAAAAGTTCTACAGCGATAAGTGAAATAAGGAACTTATCAACTTTTAAAGCGAAAGAATTTCAAGGGGAGCGACTCTTAAAAGAAACGAATAAAAAAAAGGATTCGCCATGGACCTTGGAACAGATCGAGCACTTTCCTCTATCGATAAAGAACCAAAACGGTAGTCTGAAGCAGACTGGAAGTCGCCTGGAGACCCTTCTGAAGGAGATGAGCCACCCCCAAGAGAAAGTCCTCTTTCGATCTACAGCAAGCAAGCAACCCAGTCTCTCTCTTCTCTATCGATGGGACGACAGAGGCAAGGGAGCTTCCATCCGTTTGCTTTTTAGCAAGGGGACTGATGGGAGCTATCTGTTAGAAGAGATTGACGCCAGTCTAGCCAATCTAGACCGGGAGGGAGAAAAAGCTTTTTCAGAAAAGGTTTATCAAGGTTTGGAGCTTGGAGAAAAGATAGATCTTAAGGCATTGTTAGCCAACTATCAGGGCCTACAATCCTTCGTCCGACGCCAGATCGGGCCTGATCAGGAAGGTTTTCAACTATCCTATCAGGATGAGAAGGGAAAAACTTATTTATTGGAGCTGGAACATGTAGACGGTTCCTATTCCTTGTTGCGCAAGAGTCAACTAGATCCTAAGAAACAAAGTTAAGTAAAAAGAAGGGAAAATGGAATGGAAAAAGGTAGACAGATTCAAAGAGAATGGACTAGGTTCCCAAGTAGGAATCGGGAAGTGTCTGAGGTCTTTTCGGATCGTGGGCCTGAAGGAGAAGCTTTTGAAAGTCCCAGTCTTCGGAGCTATCAAAAAGGGGTAAAGAGAAGTGTCCGTGAGGATGCTTTTCGAGGAGCGGGCTTGCCCCGTTTTGGTTCACTTTTTGCAGTTGCTGTGGGGATGGTTCTCGTCTTTAGTCTCTCTATTATAGCGCTTGGTTATGTAAGCAGTTCTCTCAATAAGACAGAGCAGGATAGCACAGTAAGTAAAAAACAGGACCGTCATTCTTTCAGTTCGACATCCTCTAAACAATCATCTGCCTCCTCTAGCCAACAATCAGAATCGTCTAGCCAAACAAAGGAAGAGAAGAGTGAGTCAGAAAAGAAATCGAAGCAGCTGACATCCGAAAATTCTCCCTATGTGGATGAAAACAATGGCGTTCACTCTTTTAGTTTGGACGAGTTGCTGAACTTGATCCATCATAAGAAATTAGAGTTTGTAACGCCAGAGGAAACTGTTGAACACTTTGGAAAAGCTTGGAATGGTAATTATTCCTATTTTAGCCCAGAACAACAAGGCACACATTTAACCTATAAACAGCCAGATCAATTTGGTTTTGTTTATATTAGTTTTAAGAAGATTGGTGATACAGAAAAGATAACTAGTTTAAGTGTAGGTAACAATAAAAGTAAGCTAGGTGAACCTACCAAAACCACAGACGAATTTCAAGCTCTGATGCCTCAGGATGGGCAAGAAGGGATGGAGATCCGAGAAGCGGCTTCTCAATTGGGAAATCCAGATTCCATGATTTTTATTATTCCCAATCCTGGAGAAGTGGATACCATCGCTCTAGTCTATTCAACTACAGATAGCAAACGAGTCTATTTGTATTTTAACGAAAATTCGGATCAATACCGATTGAAAAAAATAGTGGTCCAATAGGAACCAAAATGACAGGAACCAACTGTAACCATTTGACTAGGTCGCGATTTAGTGTGTCCATTAAATTATGCTATAATAGTAAAATCAAAGAGTTCAAAAGGAGCCTATCTTCCTAGAGGACTGACTACATAGAACAAGAGGTATCGTCATGACTGCACAAAAAATGACTGCACAAGAGATTATCGCCTTTATCGGCAATGCAGAAAAGAAAACCAACGTAAAAGTGACCTTTGAAGGGGAATTGGCAGGAGAGCTTCCAGCATCCGTTGTAAAACTAGGCAATGTCCTATTTGGAGACTGGAAAGAGATTGAGCCCCTTCTTGCCAACTTAACAGAAAATAAAGATTATATCGTAGAACAAGATGGTCGCAATTCAGCGGTACCTTTGCTGGACAAGCGTTATTTGAATGCTCGGATTGAACCGGGTGCGATTATTCGAGATCAGGTGACCATTGAAGACAATGCGGTAATCATGATGGGGGCTGTCATCAATATCGGTGCTGAAATTGGTGCGGGGACCATGATCGATATGGGAGCTATTCTTGGTGGCCGTGCAACGGTTGGTAAAAACAGCCATATCGGAGCAGGAGCAGTCCTTGCCGGTGTCATTGAGCCGGCCTCTGCAGAACCAGTTCGTATTGGGGATAACGTCTTGGTTGGTGCCAATGCCGTCGTTATCGAAGGGGTTCAAGTTGGTAACGGCTCCGTCGTAGCGGCGGGTGCGATTGTTACCCAAGATGTGCCTGAAAATGTAGTGGTAGCAGGTGTACCTGCGCGCGTGATCAAGACGATTGACGAACAGACGCAACAAAAAACAGCACTTGAGGATGCCTTGCGTAACCTATAATAGAGAAATAAGAAAAGGAAGCTGGGGGATACCTCGGCTTCTTCTCAAAAGAGGAAGATGTATATGACACTTGATTTAGTAAAAATCCGTCGGGACCTGCATCAAATCCCAGAAATTGGACTAGAAGAATTTAAAACACAAGCCTATCTCTTGGAGCGGATCGCAGAAATCACTGAGGGAAAAGAGTTCGTCGAGCAGCGGACCTGGCGGACGGGGATCTTAGTCTTTTTGAAGGGATCCAATCCAGAAAAGACCATTGGCTGGCGAACGGATATCGATGGACTGCCCATTATCGAGCAAACTGGCCTTGACTTTGCCTCCCGTCACGAAGGTCGGATGCATGCCTGTGGTCATGATGTCCATATGACCTTAGCCTTGGGCTTGCTGGAGCAACTGGCTCAAGAACAGCCTAAGAACAATCTCTTGTTCCTCTTTCAACCAGCCGAGGAAAATGAAGCTGGAGGCATGCTCATGTATGAGGATGGGGCCTTTGGGGACTGGTTGCCTGATCAATTCTACGGTCTCCATGTCCGTCCAGACCTAAAGGTAGGCGAGATTGCGACCAATCGGGGGACGCTCTTTGCAGGGACCTGTGAAGTGAAGCTGACCTTTAAAGGAAAAGGTGGACACGCCGCCTTTCCCCATGAAGCCAAGGATGCCCTGGTCGCTGCCAGCTATTTTGTCACCCAGGTCCAAACCATTGTTAGTCGGAATGTCGATCCTATCGAGGGAGCAGTTGTGACCTTCGGTTCCATGCATGCGGGGACGACCAATAATGTCATTGCGGAGACGGCCTTTCTACATGGGACCATTCGGACCCTAACTATGAAAATGAACCTCTTGACTCAGAAGCGACTCGAGACGATTGCGAGAGGGGTTGCAGATGCTTTTGATATGGACCTAAAGCTAGAACTCAAGCAAGGGGGCTATTTGCCGGTGGAAAACAATCCAGACTTGGCAGATGAACTGATGACCTTCTTTGATCAAGCAGAAGATGTCACCTTGATTGATATCCTACCAGCCATGACCGGAGAGGATTTTGGTTATCTCTTGTCAAAAGTGGATGGGGTCATGTTCTGGTTGGGAGTGGACAGTCCTTATGCCCTTCATCACCCTCAGATGAGTCCCAAGGAAGAAGCCCTGCACTTTGGTGTCAAAGCCATTAGTCCTTTCTTAAAAATAAAAGCTAACCAATAAAGAGAGATGGAAATGAAAGCAACTATTCGAAAAAGTGTATTGAAGAAGATGAAAGGCTTGGCGAGAGAGAACAAGCGAAAGGCTGATCAAGCCTTGATCCAGCGGTTGCGCTCTTTGCCAGCTTACAAAGCAGCAAGCGTGATTGCGACCTATTTGTCCTTCCCGCATGAGGTGGATACAAGTTTTCTGATTGATGCAGCTCAAGAAGATGGCAAGCAGGTTGTCATCCCAAAGACCTATCCCAAAGGGCGCATGGAATTTGCAGTCTATGATCCGCAGAAGTTGAAACCAACAGCCTTTGGTCTCTTGGAACCAGAGGATGGGAGCCAAGCAATAGATAAGTCGGAGATTGATCTGATCCATGTTCCTGGAGTAGCCTTTCAAAAGGATGGCTACCGGCTGGGCTATGGTGGAGGCTATTACGATCGCTATTTGACAGATTTCGACGGAGCGACCGTCAGCACCATCTATGCTTGCCAGGAAGTAGACTTTGCACCTGCCCCCCATGATATTCCAGTACAGGAGGTTCTTGTGTATGGATCAACTATTTGATAAGAAATACCCAGTGACCAGTAGCCTGCTTCTGTTAACAACCGGCGTTTTTCTATCCATGTTATTGCTTCGTGGCTTTGACTATGAATCGGTCCAAGCTGTCTATGATTTTGGGGGTGTCTTAGGAGCAGAAATCCAGGTGGACCCAAGCCAGAGCTGGCGGTTGCTTGCTGCCATGTTTGTTCATGTTGGCTTGCAACACTTTGTTTTGAACATGGTTACCCTTTATTTTATCGGTAGAATCGCAGAAGATCTATTTGGCTCGAAGGCCTTCTTAGCCCTTTACCTCTTATCTGGCTTGATGGGCAATCTTTTTGTCTTGGTCTTTTCTCCAGAAGTCGTCGCAGCAGGTGCTTCTACAGCCCTAGCTGGACTCTTTGCTGCCATTGTCAGTTTACGCTTCATCGCTCGAAGTCCCTATATTCGCTATCTGGGCCAACGTTACACTGCCTTGATTTTGATCAATATCCTCTTTAGTTTCATGCCGGGGATCAGTCTAGCCGGTCATCTAGGAGGCCTGGTGGGAGGAGGGATTCTAGCTTTTGTCTTTCCCATCTATGGTGAGCGAGATAGCGTGAAGAAAAGCTGGCGCTGGGGAGCCCTGATCCTTTATACAGTTGGGGCTATCCTTCTTTGTGCTTGGCCTTTTATCTTTCATCCCTTTTTTTGATTTGTAGCACATTTGTAAATTATCTGAAAACTGAGTGAAGTCTCAGTTTTTTTGTATATATTTCTCAAAAACGGTAGAGAAAGCAAAAAATATTACCAATAAATGAATAAAAACGTAAAAAGAAAGCGCTTGCAATGTTGATTCAAAAGGAGTAGACTGGTGGTATATAAAACCTTCTTGTGTCCAAAAACCGTTTGAGGACATAAAATAAGCAAAAAGGAGATTTGCAATGAAGAAATGGTTGTTTAAACTAGCTTTGGTAGCGATGACGTTCTTACTCCTACCAATTCAAGCCGTTCAGGCCTGTTGTGGATTTATCATTGGCCGCCAGTTGACCAAGGATGGTACCACCCTTTTTGGTCGGACTGAGGACTATCCTTATTATCCAAATGGTGGAAAACACAACAAAAACTATGTTGTTGTCGATGCCAAGACCTATAATGAGGGAGATCAAATCGAGGATGAATCCAACGGATTCACCTACCCGCATGCTACCAACGAAATGAAATACACAGCTACTTATGATTCTGCTCGTGGTGACGGTAGTAATGGTGCTTTCGGGGAACACGGTTTTAATGAGGCCGGTGTATCCATGACTGCGACAGTAACAGCTATTCCAAATAAGAAGGTCTTGACAACGGATCCTTTGAAAGCGGATGGACTTCCAGAAGCTGCTATGCTGGATGTCATCTTGCCACGTGTTAAAACTGCCCGCGAAGGGGTTGAATTACTGGCTAAAGTCATTGAAGAAAAAGGTTCAGCTGAAGGGAACGTGGTCGTTTTTGCAGACCAAAATGAAACTTGGTATATGGAAATTCTATCTGGTCACCAATATGTAGCGGTGAAGGTGCCAGAAGATAAATACGCAGTCTTTGCAAATACCTACTACCTAGGTCATGTTGATTTGAATGACACTGAAAATGTCATTGCCTCTAAAGATGTAGAAAAAGTAGCCAAGGAATCTGGCAACTACAAGACCGATAAAGATGGAAACTTCCATATTGCTAAATCTTATGGACCAGAAAAATATGCTGAAGGAGACCGCTCACGGACCTATGCAGGTATTACCTTGCTAGATCCAGACTCTAAAGTCACCTATGAGGATGATGAGTATGAGCTCTTCCGTTCACCAACCGATCCAAACAAAAAATACACTTTAGAAGATGCTTTTGCCTTGCAACGGAACCGTTTTGAACACTTGAATGGACGCTTTGTACCAGATGATCAAATTGGCGTGAAGAAACAAGGTGACGATGGTAGCAACGATACTGTTCGTAAAGACCAATACAAATATGCTTTAGGAAACGAAAATGTAATCGATGCCCATGTCTATCAAATCAATCCAAATCTTCCAAAATCATTTGGTGGAACTGTATGGATAGGTATGGGACCTTCACGGAATACCCCTTATGTTCCATTCTATGGAAATGTAAAGGATACTTACGAAGCTTTTAAACCTCAAACAGCTACTTATGATCCAAATTCATGGTATTGGACAGTTTGGCACATTGACCAAATGGCCATCAATAACCAAGATCTCTTTGGAAAATCTATCCAAAATCATTGGAAAGCACTAGAAGAACAGCTCATTATTGAACAAAAAGTGAGTGATGCAAAATACGCTGCCTTGAAAGCTGATGAAGCAGCTGCAAAAGGGGCGGAGGATCAAGTAACTGCTGAAGCAATTGCGCGTTCTGAACGTCTTTTCAAACAATTTAAACAATATGAAGCTGAGCTTTCAGCAACCTTGAAAGAAGCGGGTAGAACAGATGATCCGTATCGGGCATCTCTCCCAGATGATTACAAGGAACCAACGGACGCGACCACAACAACAGCTCCAAGTACTGAGCCAAGCACGGATGCAACCACGACGACTGAGCCAAGTGTCGAGCCAAGCACTGACGCAACCACAACAACTGAGCCAAGTGTCGAGCCAAGCACTGACGCAACTACAACAACTGAGCCAAGTGTCGAGCCAAGCACGGATGCAACCACAACAACTGAGCCAAGTGTCGATCCAAGTACGGACGTAACTACGACGACAGATGCAAGTGTCGAGCCAAGTACGGACGTAACTACGACAACAGAGGCAAGTGCCGAGCCAAGCACTGACGCAACTACGACAACAGAGGCAAGTGTCGAGTCAAGCACGGATGCTACCACGACAAATGAGCCAAGTACGGACGCAACCACAACAACAGTTCCAAGTACTGAGCCAAGCAAGAACGAAACCAAGCCAACTCAACCAAGTACTGAGCCAAACAAGGATGTAAACACATCAACTAAGATTGTCCCTGCTCCAACTACAAACAATCGTCCAGTTCTTCCGACGAATTCTTACATTTTAGTAGATCCTCTTACTGGAATCACCCTACAAAACCCAGATTTTGCCCAAGGTGGCTTTAATTTGGCAGTTTCTGTTTTGAAGGACGTCCAAGCTTTGAAAGGTAAAGATTATAAGATTTATGACATTCAGTTGTCAAATCAAAATGGAGCCGTTCATCAATTCAGCCCAACTGTGGTGACTATGCCAGTTGATCCTACGAAAGAAGTAGAATCTGTTGTAGGCATTGGAGAAGATGGCAAGGTTGAAACCTACCAGTTCAGTTTGAATGAAGACAAGAGCAAGGTAACCTTCACAACCAATCACTTCTCATCTTATGGAGTTGTCTACAAAACAGCAGCTAAGGTAGAAGAAAAAACAGAAAGCAAGAAATTGCCATCTACTGGACAAACCATTTCAATGGTTGGTATCATCGGCGGTGTCTTGATTAGTGCCCTTGGATTTGCCTTCTATGTAGAAAAACGCAAACAGAACAAAGCTTAAAATATAATTTTTTAAGAAACGAAAAGAGGCCGGACATTTAGTCCGGTCTCTTTGCTTTATAATCGAAAGTCGGGGTGAGGATCTTTTACTCCTCGGTACCTTTTCCTGTTTCTTCTAATTGTTTTCCAAGGTTGATGATGTATTGTTTGAGATCATCTTTAACCTGTGGGTGTTTCAAGGCATAATCAATAGATGTTTTCATGAACCCAAACTTGTCCCCTACATCGTAGCGTCTGCCCTTAAATTCGCGGGCAAATACTCGTTGGGTCTTGTTCAAGGTATCAATGGCATCAGTCAATTGGATTTCATTTCCAGCGCCTGGTTTTTGGTTTTCCAAGATTTGGAAGATCTCTGGAGTCAGCAAGTAACGACCGATAATGGCAAGGTCACTTGGTGCTTCTTCAGGTGCCGGTTTTTCGACAAAGGTTTCAACGCTATACAGTCCGTTGATGCCTTCCCCTTGAGGAGCAATGACTCCATAGGCAGAAACCTCTTCATGGGGAACTTTCATGACGGCAATGGTTGAAGCATGTGTTTCGTCATAGTCATTCATCAATTGCTTGGTGAGAGTAGTAGCTGTATCATCTGTGATATCCATGAGGTCATCGCCCAGCATTACGACGAAAGGTTCATTCCCAACGAAGGCCTTGGCCTGAAGGACAGCATCTCCAAGGCCACGCGGATGTTTTTGACGAATGAAGTGGAGGCGCATCCTGGTAGTTTCATCAACCAGTTTCAACAGATCATTTTTTCCTTTTTCCTTGAGGTTATACTCAAGTTCGAAGTTTGAGTCGAAGTGGTCTTCGATCGAACGTTTTGACTTACCAGTGACAACGAGAATATCTTCGATGCCAGCCTTAAGGGCTTCTTCAACGATGAATTGGATGGTTGGTTTATCCACGATTGGCAACATTTCTTTGGCCAAGGCTTTGGTTGCAGGTAGGAAACGAGTTCCAAGTCCGGCCGCAGGAATGACTGCTTTTCTAACTTTTGTCATAATAATTCCTTTCTAACTAAAGAATAATTGGTTGTTAATCTAATTGGTAAGGAACAATCCCTTAGTTCCACTCATTTTCTTCTTTAAATTCATTGTTCATCATGAAGTTAATGGCTTCACGAATGTCTTGCCCTTCATAAATCACTTGATAGATGGCTTGTGTGATCGGCATATAGACGTCAAGCTCTTGGGCCAGTTCGTAGGCAGCCTTAGTGGTGGAAATCCCCTCGATGATCATGCCCATGTTGGCTTCGATATCTTCTAGTTTTTCACCGCGACCAAGGGCATCCCCAGCTCGCCAGTTCCGAGAGTGGATCGAAGTTCCTGTCACGATCAGGTCTCCAACTCCCGATAGCCCACTATAGGTCAATGGGCTAGCTCCAAGTTTCACTCCTAGACGGGTAATTTCAGCTAGGCCGCGCGTGATGATGGCAGCCTTGGCATTGTCTCCGAATCCGAGTCCGTGGAGGGCTCCAGCTCCGACTGCAATAATATTTTTAAGGGCACCAGCCGTTTCTACCCCAATTACATCTGTATTAGTATAGAGTCGGAAGTAGTGATTGCTGAAGAGCTCTTGAACGTAACGAGCTGTTTCTAAATCCTTAGAAGCTGCTGTGATCAGAGTGATATCGCGAACAATTGTTTCTTCAGCGTGACTTGGACCAGACACGACCACAATCTCGCTACGTAGAGAAGCAGGGATTTCCTCTTCTAAGATTTGAGAAATCCGTTTGTGACTGTTTGGTTCTAATCCTTTGGATGCGTGCATGACCTTAACAGGATGGTCCAAGAGTTCAGCTACTTGCTTGGCAACGAGTCGGGTCACCTTGGTTGGGACGACAAAGAGGACAGCATCTGCTCCAGAAAGGGCTTCATCCAAGTTGTGGTAAGCCTTGATCCCTGGATCTAGCAGGACATCCTTAAAGTAGCGTTTGTTGGTATGTTCTTGATTGATTTCGTCGATTTGTTCTGAGACGTTTCCCCAGATCCGCACTTCATGGCCATTATCGTGGAGGACTTGAGAAAGGGCAGTTCCCCAAGAACCAGGACCGATGACTGCAACGGTTTGTTTATCCATAGTATTCTCCTTCGTGAAGATTTCATTTCTATTTTACCATACTAAAAGGAAAAAAACTCACTTGACATAGGAAGATTTTAAGGGAAAACAATTATGATTTCGGTGATAAAAAAATTTTATCAGGCCCTTAAAAAATACATATTAGACGCTCTAAGGGTGGGATGATAAAATAGGGAATAGAAATAACAAAGGAGGGAAGGCCATGTGTAGAACGATTGTTGGAGTCTCTGCCAATCTATGTGCAGTGGATCCAGATGGGAAAAATATCCATTCGTCTGTATCTTGTAAGTTTGCGGAAACCATTAAGCAAGTAGGTGGCCTTCCTATGGTCATCCCAGTGGGGGACCCGTCTTTTGCCAAAGATTATATCGAGACAGTGGACAAGCTCATCCTCAGTGGGGGGCAAAATGTCCATCCTAGCTTTTATGGAGAAGAGATCGCCATCGAGAGTGATGACTACAATCTCGAGCGCGATCAGTTTGAGTTGGCCTTGTTGAAAGAAGCAGTCCGTCAAAACAAGCCGGTCCTAGCTATCTGTCGAGGAGTTCAGTTGGTCAATGTTGCCTTCGGTGGGACTCTCCATCAAGAAGTGGAAGGGCACTGGCAAGGGCTTCCTTTTGGCACTTTTCATTCCATTGAGACCAAAAAAGGAAGTGTGGTGGAGCGTCTCTTTGGACAAGCTAGCCAGATCAATTCTGTGCATCGCCAAAGCATCAAGGACTTGGCGCCTAACTTTCGAGTGACAGCCATTGATCCACGCGATCAGACCATTGAAGCCATCGAAGCAGTAGATGGTCATCGCATCATTGGCTTGCAGTGGCATCCAGAGTTTCTTGTTAAAGAAGAAAAAGGCAATCTCGAACTCTTTCGCTATCTGTTACAAGAATTGTAAAGTCTTTAGGATTTTTTAAGGAGAAAGAGGTAAACTAGTCTCATCAACAAAGACCTCCTAACTTTGTTTGATACAGTTTACTTTTTTCATATAATTTCCTGCAAAAGTCTCCTCGGTTGAGGGGGCTTTTGTGTGTTTGTCAGAAAAAATACGAATAGTAGTATAGGGGAGACGCTAGGGAAAAGTGATGGTATAATAGAAGAGATGGAAACTAATTAGAATGAAAGAGGAATCATCATGACAAAAATTCGTGGATTTGAACTTGTATCAAGCTATACCAATCAGGACTTGCTGCCAAAACGGGAGACAGCCCATGCAGCCGGCTACGACTTAAAAGTGGCAGAACGCACAGTCATTGCTCCAGGAGAAATCGTCCTCGTTCCAACTGGGGTCAAGGCCTATATGCAACCGACTGAGGTGCTCTATCTCTATGACCGTTCCTCTAACCCTCGTAAAAAAGGTCTGGTCTTGATCAACTCAGTCGGCGTCATTGATGGAGACTACTATGGCAATCCAGGGAATGAAGGCCATATCTTTGCTCAGATGAAAAACATCACCGACCAAGAAGTCGTCCTTGAAGTTGGCGAACGCGTGGTTCAGGCTGTCTTTGCTCCTTTCTTAATTGCAGATGGAGATGAGGCAGCCGGCGTGCGGACCGGTGGATTTGGGTCAACAGGGCACTAAGATGAAGATTATCTTTGTCCGTCACGGGGAGCCAGATTATAGTATGCTTGATAAACTTGAAAATCCGCAACTCTATAGTGGTTTTGGTCGTGATTTAGCACCATTGACAGGAAAAGGTCGCAGTCTGGCAAAAGAAGTTGCTAAAACTGCATGTTTTGGAAAGGCAGAGATTATTATTTCATCGTCTGTGACGAGGGCTTTAGAAACAGCACATTATATAGCAGTTGAAACAGGATTGGACTTGTTTGTGGAGCCGTTTTTTCATGAGTGGCGTCCAGACATAGATGGCATTAACTCTGATTTAACTAGTGTATTAGTAGCTCATGAATATTATCTAAAACATCAAGGAGCTTTATCTGAAGATTCTCCTTATCGCTATGAAACTGATCTAGAGATGCGTCATCGTTTTTTAACAGCTTTGGAAAAATATAAAAATTATAAAACTATTATCATTGTAACTCACGGAATGCTCATGCGCCAGTTTGTGCCAAATGAGAAGATTGATTTTTGCCAAGTGATTGAATGTGAGATAGAGATATAGAAAGAGGTTTATTATCGCAAAGAAAAAGGCGACATTTGTGTGTCAAAATTGTGCCTATAATTCCCCCAAGTATTTAGGACGCTGTCCAAACTGTGGGTCTTGGTCTTCTTTTGTTGAGGAGGTTGAGGTTGTAGAGGTCAAGAATGCGCGTGTGTCCTTGACGGGGGAGAAAAGACAGAAAGAAGAAATTTGCGACCGGCTTGCTGCTTGTATCTTCTCGTATCTTTGAGAAGCGTCGGGCTTCTTGTTTTACTAATCCAGATTTAAAAGATTTTTTAGAGGAAAACGGTGCTAAAAGCATAGAGTTTATAGGGGTAGATGGCAATGGCTGTGTTAAGACTTCCGTTTTGGCAGCTACCAAGGAGAATTATCAGGTTTCTGTCGATTTGTCTGCTGTCGGAGTTGCCAACCAGAAGAAATTCTCTAAAACACTGAAGCAGTGGCAAGATTGCGGAATCAAGATTGGATAGTTTTATGGGGATCTTAATATGAAAATTATTTTTATCCGTCACGGGGAGCCAAATTACCGTGAGTTAGAGGAGCGTTCCTATACTGGATTCGGGATAGATTTGGCACCCTTATCTGAGAAAGGAAGACAACAAGCTCAGGAACTTTGCAAAAATCCTTTGTTTGGCTCAGCTGATATCCTGGTGTCTTCTGCAGTGACGCGAGCTTTAGAAACGGCTTTTTATGTATCCTGTGCTACTGGCCTTCCTTTGAGGGTAGAGCCATTATTGCATGAATGGCAGGTTTATGAAACAGGTATAGAGAACTTTGAAACAGCTAGATGTCTGTTTTTAGAAAACAAGGGGGAGTTGCTCCCAAATTCTCCTGTTCAATATGAGACAGCTGTAGAGATGAAGTCTCGTTTTCTAGAATGCATGGCTAAGTATCGGGAACATCAAACTGTGGTAGTTGTAGCCCATCGCATGCTCATACGCCAGTTTGTGCCAAATGAGAAGATTGATTTTTGCCAAGTGATTGAGTGTGAGATAGAGATTTAGAAAGAGGTTTATCATCGCAAAGAAAAAAACGACATTTATTTGTCAAAATTGTGCCTACAATTCACCCAAATACCTAGGGCGCTGTCCTAACTGTGGTTCTTGGTCTTCTTTTGTCGAGGAGGTCGAGGTCGCAGAGGTCAAGAATGCACGGGTATCCTTGACGGGTGAAAAGACCAAACCCATGAAATTGGCGGACGTGACTTCTATCAATGTTCACCGGACCAAGACGGAGATGGAGGAATTCAATCGCGTCCTTGGTGGAGGAGTGGTACCAGGAAGTCTTGTCCTTATCGGTGGGGATCCTGGGATTGGGAAATCAACCCTTCTCTTACAAGTGTCGACCCAGTTGTCTCAAGTGGGAACGGTTCTCTACGTCAGTGGAGAGGAGTCGGCTCAGCAGATCAAACTTCGGGCAGAGCGCTTGGGGGATATCGACAGTGAGTTTTATCTCTATGCCGAGACTAATATGCAGAGTGTTCGAGCAGAAGTGGAGCGCATCCAGCCTAACTTCCTCATCATTGACTCGATTCAGACCATTATGTCTCCTGAGATTTCAGGGGTGCAGGGGTCTGTCTCTCAGGTGCGTGAAGTGACGGCAGAGCTCATGCAGCTGGCCAAGACCAATAATATCGCCATCTTTATTGTCGGCCATGTGACCAAGGAGGGAACCTTGGCAGGACCTCGGATGTTGGAGCACATGGTGGATACGGTACTTTATTTTGAGGGGGAACGCCACCACACCTTCCGGATCCTGAGAGCGGTCAAGAACCGCTTTGGTTCCACTAATGAAATCGGGATTTTCGAGATGCAGTCAGGCGGCCTGGTTGAGGTCCTCAATCCCAGTCAGGTCTTTCTAGAAGAACGCTTGGATGGGGCGACTGGCTCTGCCATTGTCGTCACCATGGAAGGCAGCAGACCAATCCTGGCGGAAGTTCAAGCCTTGGTGACACCGACTGTATTTGGCAATGCCAAGCGGACGACAACGGGTCTGGACTTTAATCGGGTTAGCCTCATTATGGCTGTGTTAGAGAAACGTTGCGGACTCCTTCTCCAAAATCAAGATGCCTATCTCAAGTCAGCCGGTGGTGTCAAACTGGACGAACCAGCCATTGACCTAGCCGTAGCGGTGGCCATTGCTTCTAGCTACAAGGAGCTTCCAACCAATCCGCAAGATGCCTTTATCGGTGAGATTGGCTTGACCGGAGAGATTCGCCGAGTGACTCGGATCGAGCAACGGATTAACGAGGCGGCGAAACTTGGTTTTACTAAGATTTATGCACCAAAAAATTCTCTCCAAGGGATCGCGATCCCAGACGGCATTCAAGTGATAGCAGTCTCCACGGTAGGGGAAGTTTTGAAAAAGGTCTTTTCTTAACCAGATCTTGGAATCGTTTGCAAAAAGGTTTTTCCTGTGCTATACTTTTTCTATACTTACTAAACATAGGGGGTTACTTATTTTGCAATTTTTTACAGATAATAATGTGCAGTTCCCTTTGGTCGAGCTATCTCTCAATCAGGGTGAAACTGTCTATATTCAACGGGGGAGTATGGTCTACCATACGCCTAATGTGACCCTCAACACCAAATTAAATGCGAGTGGCTCTGGTGTGGGACGCTTTGTGAAAGCAGTTGGACGGTCAATGGTTTCGGGTGAAAGTACCTTTATCACTCAGGTATTTGCCCAGTCTAATAATGCTTACCTAGCATTGGCACCCGACTCACCAGGTCAGGTGGTGCCACTCTACTTGGGCGAAAAGCAGTATCGATTGAACGATGGTGCCTTCCTTGCACTGGATGGTTCAGCTTTCTATACAATGGAAACCCAATCGATTGGTAAGGCTCTCTTTGGTGGTCAGGGTGGATTCTTCGTCATGACGACCCAAGGTCAAGGGACCCTCTTGGTGAATGCCTACGGCTCCATTAAAAAAATTGAGCTAAACAATCAAGAAATCACCATCGATAATGCCCATGTCGTTGCTTGGAGCCAGTCTTTGGATTATAATATCCATTTGGAAAATGGTTTCTGGCAATCCATCGGAACGGGTGAAGGTGTTGTCAATACCTTTAGAGGGACTGGTGAGATTTATGTTCAAAGTCTCAACCTTCAAACCTTTGCTGGCATACTGAATCGCTATTTACCAAGACGATCATAAGATAAGAAAGGAGTGTAGAAGTCGGTTTGCTTTTACTCTCCTTTTTCATGTAGGCTGACAACTGACAATCTGGGAAAAAGATGGTAAGATAGAGTGTAAATAATTTGGCGTTCAAACTATTTTACCAACCAGAAAGGAAGTTCCTAATGTCCTACTTTGAGAATTTTTTAAAAGCCAATCAAGCCTATGTTGAATTGCACGGAGACCTCCATCTCCCAATCAAACCGAAAACGCAAGTGGCCATTGTGACCTGTATGGACTCTCGTCTTCACGTGGCGCCAGCACTGGGGCTTGCTTTGGGAGATGCCCATATTTTGCGGAATGCAGGTGGGCGCGTGACAGAGGACATGATTCGTTCCTTGGTCATCTCACAGCAACAGATGGGGACTCGAGAAATCGTGGTCTTGCACCATACAGACTGTGGAGCGCAAACCTTTGAGAATGAAGGCTTCCGTCAGCATCTGAAGAAGGAACTGGGAGTTGATGTTGGAGACCAAGACTTCCTACCCTTTCAAGATATCTACGAGAGCGTCCGAGAAGATGTCGCTCTATTAAAAGCCTCGCCGCTGATTCCAGACGACGTCGTTATCTCAGGAGCTGTCTATGATGTCGATACAGGATTGATCACTGAGGTGACTTAAGAAATTTTATCTGTTTATGGAAACTTATTTCGTGAGAAATAAGTTTTTTTATGAATCAATTTTAAATAGAAATCAGCAGTCGAAAATTTTCTCCTTTATTTATCTTTAAATAGGCAAGTTCTTCAGTTTATGATAAAATATTTTATAATTACGGGAGGTTTAAATGAAAAAAATTAAGAATCTAGCCAACATGAACTACCTATGGTTACTGTTAGGATCCTACTTTATTGTCGTTTTGTTTAATTTGCTTAGATTTTCGACTGAAGCGCTCTTTCTAAAATTAGGAGAAGTAGGAATTGTTGGGACAATTATCGGGGTTGTCATCATTTACCCATTTCTTTGGTTTATTGGTGAGTATAAGAAACTCATTGATATTGGTGTTCTCAATACTTTTTTGATAGCTTTGATTCTATTTGTAGCAATTCTTAAAAGTCCAACCTTATTCTTATCTCTGGGCTTGATTATGATTTCAGTTGCTCTATTCTTATTTTTCTATCTAGACAATATAAGGTTTGCAATTGTCTTTCCAGTATTAGTGGTGCTATCTTTTCCCAAGCTTCTCCTTCAAGCAAGTGGGAAATTTCAAGATGAAGCCCTAAAAATTCACTCTTTTAATATCGCTGAATCAAAATTTACTTCTTTAATTTGGCCAATTTTGACTTCAGTTGTTATTGCATTATTAATCGGACTAATTATTAGTAGGTTGGCTGTAGATAAAATCAGTAAAGTATGGGTTAAACGACTTACCTTGATGACTTTAATTATTGGAGTTTGTTATGTCCTTTACTTATCTGTTGTAGTGTATTATAAAGTCAAGGCAAATTCAGGTTCGACATTTGATATTGGGATTTTCTCTCAAATGTTTGAGAGGATGAAGACAGACTTCACACAGATAACAACGCTTGAGAGAGATAAGGCTTTATCGCACTTTGCTGTCCATATTTCTCCAATCTTTTATGCGATTCTTCCATTCTACATGTTGTTTCCTTATGTAGAAACATTAGAAATTTTACAAATTCTTATTGTATTTTCTGCTATAATCCCCCTCGGGCTGGTATTGAAGAAATTACAATTGCCAAAACTGTTAAATCCTCTAGTCATTGCACTATTTTTTGCTACTCCAGCAATGACAACCAGTGGCAGTTACCACATTCATGAGAACTGTTTTTTACCCCCTTTAATTCTATGGCTCTTTTACGCCATCATCTCTCAATGGCGTTTGCGAACTATCTTGTTTGCTCTCCTCATCCTTTTTGTAAAAGAGGATTCCTTTATTTACGTACTATCGCTAGGACTCTATTTTGTCTTTCAGAATCGTTTTTCTATATCTCCGAGATTCAAAAAGTGGTTATATGCTAGTACATTTGTCTTGCCGGTAATTTACTTTGGATTCGCTATGTTTCTGTTGACAAAATATGGTGAAGGTGCAATGGTTTCTCGATATAGTCATTTGTTAATGTCTGGGGAGAATGGATTGTTAATGGTGATGAAAAACACTATCTTAAATCCGCTTTATGTTCTGGGTAGTCTGTTTACGGCTAAGAAACTTGGCTATATCTTTTTAGTTCTGTTTCCTCTAGGCTTTTTGCCACTTGTCCAACGACGCCTATCAACTTATTTCCTTATGCTTCCTCTGCTAGCGATTAATTTACTAACAGATTGGCTTTATCAATATGATATTAATTTCCAATATAGCTATGGATCAGTTACTCTTTTATTCATTATGGGAATATTGGCATTGGATCAATTGAGTAATTATAAAGTAGTAGGGGAGAAGGCCCTTGTTGCTCTCGTTGCTTCGTCTTTAGTGATTTCAGGAGGGATCCTCTATAGCTACACTCATAAATGGAACTTTGAAATTAAATATTACCACAATCGAAAGGATTATTTTGAAGGGATACAATCAGTATTAAAAGATTTGCCAATTGAGTCTTCAGTAGTAACGACGGGGAGTTATACTCCAAGCCTTCGACAGCATGAAAAACTATATGATATCTACTATCATAATGATAAAAAAGTTGACTTAAATATTGATTATGTTGTTGTACCGAGAGAAACAAGGCAAGAAGGCAAAGGATTTTTTGAGGCGGATATCTTGAAGGCATATGAAGCTTCTGGCTATAAAGAAAGCTTTTTCTCTACAGAAGACGTTCTTGTGTTAGAGAAGTAATCTGAAGAATCTTTTCTTAACTTTAGAGCAAAATACAAGTGTCTTGAATGTTTTTACATCTTAAATGACGTTTGAATAAAGCTGTCGGTTATATACGGCAGCTTTTTATTATTTAATAGGAGGTTGATACAAGATAAATAGTGAACTTTCTTCCATTTTATAGAGGATAAAAGGAAAATAGAAAGGGAATTCTTTTGGGTAAAAATTTATAGAATAAAATAGTTGACTTTCTATCAAACAATAAGTATCATTAAAGTAAAATCCATTTCTATCCACCTTATAAAATAAATAATTGAATCTTTGTTAAAAGGTTGGTTTAGTTGAAACGTATAGACTGAGAAAAGTGGGAAGAATTAAATGAAAGAGGAGGATTCATGAATATTAAAAAAACAACCAAGTACTCTTTGTTAGCAATTGGGGTGTTAACAACATTTCAATTAGGCCAGGTAAAAGCCAGTGCGGATTCTTTTGAAAATTCAAATGAAAGTCTTATTAAGAATCAGGATGAAAACCAGCCTGCATTGAATACGCCAGTTTCTATTCCAGAATCTGAAACTAGAGCAGTTACAGAGCCAAATTCAGAAGAAAAGCCGGCAGTTGATCAGGGAGATAAGAAATATCCAGCTCCAGCTTTAACGGAAAAGGAAACAAAAGGCTCTGAGGAGGATGCTAAGAATACTTCGACGGAAGCCTCTTCTTCTGATAAAGATAGTAAAGCCGAAACTTCTCTTAATAAAGACAGTGAAGCCGAAGCAAGTCTTAATAAAGATAGTAAAACTGATCCAACTCTTAATAGTGCAGAAAAGAAGGAAGATCCAACTCCTGCTCCAGGTACACTTTCCAATGCAAGTACAAACGAAGCTGAAACGGCTGCAACTCCAGCTCCTAAGATTCGTCGTAAAAGAGCTGCAGCTAGCAATACAAAAGTATACGAAGATGCGGATTACGGTAAATATGTAAAAGCAACAGATTTTGGTCTTGATACGACAGGAAAAGTTGAAGCGAGTGAAGCAATCAAAAAGGCGCTCTCTGCGGCCAACGAGGTTGAGGGTGGCGCTTCTGTTATGCTATCAGGGACAGTTTTGCTGAAGAATACCTTGGTTATTGATGAAAACTATGCCAATGTAAAAGGTTTGATTGGTAGTGGTCCAAGTCGTAACAACACAAAAATCTTATTTAATAAGAAGCAAGACGGAGAACACGATCCTGAAACAAACTTGACGGATAACCGTTACGAGTCTGCAGTGCTCATTCAAAATCAGAATAACTTTACTGTAGGTCGTTTAACAGTTGAGCATGCTTATGATTCGTCAGACTACACCAAAGATAATGAGTTTTACCGTAAAGGGAAATCATACTTTGGACGTTCAAACGGTATCTATGTAAACGATTCTTCAAATGTTACGATCAATGATGTTCGTGCTATGAAATTCAACAGAGCTGGTGTCTTCTTTAGTTCAAGTAAGGCAACAGCGCAAGAGTATGATAGCAATGGAAGACCGATCCGTTATAGCAGTATCTCTGAAAAGGTTTCAAACGAAGTCAAGTCTATCGGAGATCCAGATGTTCCAATCATGGACGGTAACAAGGTAACCAATTCTTTCCTTCATAACAACCGTGTTGCGGGTGTTATGTTCGGTTACCAACGTAATTTTGTTGTAGACAACAACATTTTGTCATACAATGGTCATGTGTTGGATGGTGGTACCGGATATGGTGCAGCCTCAATGGCAGGATCTTACAATGATGGTATTACCTATACTGGAAACTATACCAACTACAACTACCGTAAAGGATTGGATATCCATGACGGGAATAAGATCCTCATCGAAAACAACGTCTCACTCGGAGACCGTTTGAATGGTATTGAGGTTTATAACCGTGCTAACCCTATGACAGATGTCATTATTCGTAACAACAAGGTAACACAAGATCCAAACTCTAAGTTGGAAAACGATGATGATGATCCAGCGCGTTACCGTGGTTACACAGCTATCTCAATCCTAACAAATGAGAAAAACCACAAATGGACTAAACCTCTTGATAAAGGTCGTTATGTCATTTCAAATAACACCATTGAAGGTTTGACAAAACCATTTGAAAATGGCCAGCTAGGAACGTTTGGGATCCTCTTTAGAAATAACGAAAGTTCAAATGACTATAGCCTAAACATCGAAGGGAACACCATCACTGGTGATTCAACAGACTATATCATCTCTGTTAACAACAACACAGCCCAAGCATCTAGAGGTGTTGAAGGTGGTGGTTCAGGTGACATCACTATTTCAAGAAATAAGATTGAAGTAGACGACATCAAGCAATTACCGATTTACATCAATGACGATACCACTTATGTAGCAAGTGTTATTGACCGTACAACTGGTAAACGTGTAAACAAGGTTACAAAAGTACCATTTACTAAGACTAGAGGAAGCATCAACATTGACAACAATGAATTGACCGTTTCTAAGATTAAGTCTAGATGGAAAAATGCAGTTGCAATTGAAAGTACTAACGCATCTACTATTGATGTTAATAGCAATACCTTCAAGTATAAAGATAATGAGCCATGGCAACGTTACGATGTCACTCGTAGAACAGATGGAGCAGTTATCAAAGACATAATGCAAGCTTTCTTTGGTATCAACCGTCTCAATGACACCGTTAAAGTAACAGCAACAGACAACAAATTCATCGCAGATACGCCAAACAAAAATGGTTTCTTTAGACTATATAATGGTGAGTGGGTGAACTTGAATGCCAAGAGTAATAATGTTTTCCTCGGACGTAACACTCTAGATGGCAAGCCTTTAGCTCCAGTAGATATCGTTGGTGATAAAACGGTTGAAACACTTCGGACAACAACAACGACAGAGTACATCATCGAAACTCGTGAGACCGATGAACTTCCTATCGGATTTAAAGAAACCGTTCAAAAAGGTGTTCCTGGTAAGAAAGTTAATGTTTACAAGATTACCAAAGTTGGTGATACAATTGTAGGTCGTCAGATTGAATCTGAGGAAGTAATCCAAGAGCCTACGAGAGAAATCGTTTTGATTGGTACAGCGACAGAAACATTTGAGACTGTTACTGAGAAAGAAACTGTTGAATACGAAACAGAAATCAGAACTGACCCAACAAAACCAAAGACTTATCAATTTGAAAATCAAGCTGGTAAGAATGGTTCTGTTGAAAAGACTTACCAAATCAGAAAATTGAATGGTAAGGAAGTTGGTAAGACTTTGACGTCTGAAACAGTGATTGACCAACCAGTCAAACGCATTATCACTGTTGGTAGTGCAGTTGAAAGAGTAGAATACACTACTGATGTCAAGGATGTAGACTTTGAAACTGTCATCGAATACGACTACACGAAACCAAAAGGCTACGAAGAAGTCCGCCAGGAAGGTGAAAAAGGTCGTATTGAAAGTCAATACAAACTGACTTACCTCAATGATGAACTTGTTGACCGTACCTTGGTCAACGAAAATGTCTTAAAAGAGAAGAAGGACAAGATCGTTGTTAAAGGTCTAGGGGTGGTTGTGTCAATCAGATCCGTAGTTGTTGTCGAAGAAAAAGACTTCAACAAGGTTATTGAAAAAGATGAAACCCAACCAGAAGGCTACAGCAAGATTACTCAAGTTGGATCTCCTGGTACCATCACAACAACTTATGAAGTTACCTATGAGGACGATGTCGAAGTTGCTCGTAAAGAAATCTCAAAAGTTGAGAATCCAAAAGCTGTAGACGAAATCACAGTAATCGGTACTTCTAAGATGACAGAACGTACAGTGGATGAGCAGGTTGACGTTCCATTCAAGACGATTTATGTCTCAGACAATACACTTCCAGCAGGAGAAAGTGTTGTCGACGAAGAAGGAACTCCAGGACAAATTATCCGTACTTTCTTGGTAAGCTATCGAAATGGTAAAGAAATCGGTCGTACCATCGTTTCTGAACATAAGATTACAGATGCAGTCAACCGTGTCGTTCGTGTCGGAAATGCGACACCTATCGTGGAAACAACTGAGCTTGTAGATGAGACAGAATCAATCGATTACAATACTCTCAAAGAGTTTTCAGATCAGCTTCCAGCAGGAACAACCAAGGTTATCCAGGCAGGTAAGAAGGGTCAAAAAACAAATCGCTACTCTGTAACGAAAGTAAATGGCGAAGAGACATCTCGTACATTTGTAGAATCTAACATTACGACAGATCCAGTGGATGAAATCATCCAAGTCGGAACTCGTATCAAAGAAATTAGAGAAGCAAGCGAGACAAGCCCAATTCCATTTACAGTCAAGGTTCGCAAAGACACTACGAAGCCTATCGGCTATCGAGTGACTGAGGTAGAAGGTCAAGACGGTGAGAAGTCCGACCTCTATAAAGTAACCTACATCAATGGTACCGAAACCAAACGGGAACATTTGAAGACAACGGTCGTTAGAGAAGCTGTTGACAAGGTGATTGTCGAAGGTGCAGGAGTAGAACGTGCTCTCTTTGAAATTCAAGAAGACAAGATCACAAGTACAACTGAGTACCGCAACGATGACACACTTCCAGAAGGTGAAATGAAGATTACCCAAGTTGGTGAGGAAGGACTCCTTCGTAAGACAATCGAGAAACGTTACTTCAATGATGAGTTGCGTTCTACGAAATTAGTAGAAAGCAAACTGATCAAAGAAGCAACTCCAACGATCATCTTAGTGGGTACAAAACATGTACCAACTATCAAGGTAGAACAAGACACTCAGACTGAGAAGATTGCCTATAAGACTCAAAACATCGAAGATCCAGACCTACCAAAAGGTCAAACGAAGGTGGTTCAAGTAGGTCGAACTGGTATCATTGAAAAAATTTACCAACTGACTTACAAAGACGGAGTCTTAATCAAGACAGACTTGATCAGTAGCAAGGAAGTTCAAAAAGTTCAGGATGAGATTATCCATATCGGTACTCAAGTCACTGAAACTAAGGAAATCAACATAACAAGTCCAATCCCTTACAATGTCATTATTCGTAAGGATAAGACCAAGCCAGTTGGTTACAGCCTTGTTGAAGTAGAGGGTCAAGAAGGAACACAAACAGACTACTATCAAGTAACTTACGTCAATGGTAAGGAAACGAAACGTGAACATCTCAGAACGGATATTACAGTTCAGCCTGTTAATAAAGTCTTAGTTGAAGGTTCTGGAATCGAGCGTATAATGTTTGAAATTCAGGAAGAGCGAATCACAAGTCCAACTGAATTCCGTAATGACGACACTCTTCCAGAAGGTGAAACAAAGATTATCCAAGAAGGTCAGGATGGGCTGATCCGTAAGACGATCGAGAAACAATACTTCAATGACGAAGAACGTTCTTCAAAACTGATCGAAAGTAAAACTGTCAGAGAAGCAGTTCCGACCATCATTTTAGTAGGGACAAAACATGTTCCAAATGTTAAAGTGAAGCAGGAAACGCGAACTGAGGAGACTAACTTTAGAACAGTTACCGTTATTGATGAAAACATGCCAAAAGGTGAACGTAAGCTTGTTCAAGAAGGTCGAGCTGGCTTGGTAGAAAAAATTTATCAGCTAACTTATAAAGATGGTGTCTTAGTCAAGACAGACTTGATTAGCGTCAAAGAGTTGCGTCCAGCACTCGAACAGATTATCCATATCGGTTCTCAGGTTACTGAAACCAAGGAAATCAGCACAACAAGTGCAATCCCATACAACACCATCGTTCGGGAGGACAAGACTAAGCCTGTGACCTATCGTTTGGTCGAAGTAGAAGGCCAAGAAGGAAGTCAAACAGACTACTACCAAGTAACCTATGTCAATGGTAAAGAAACTCAACGTGAGTATCTAAGAACAGTTATCACAACTCAACCTGTCAACCAAGTCGTTGTAGTGGGTGCTGGAGTTGAGCGTACAGTCTTGGTGACTGAGGATGAGGTCATTACTCATCAGACAGAATATCGCAATGACGAAAGCTTGGCAGAAGGTGAAACTAGAGTCTTCCAAGAAGGCCAAGATGGACTGATCCATAAGACTTTTGAAAAACACTACTTCAATGATGAAGAACTCTCTTCTACATTGGTAGATACCAAGGTTATCAGAAAGGCAGTTTCTCGTGTAATCTTAGTTGGAACAAAACAGCTTCCTACTATTACAACAGAGGAGCTAATTGAGATAGAAGTCGTCGCCTTTGAAAAGAGGATCGTCGAGAATCCTAATAAAGCAGAAGGGACAGTCTCCCTCTTGCAAGAAGGCAAGACAGGTAAGCGTCAATACAAATACCGTTTGACTATTCAAGATGGTCGTGTCATCAAGAAGGAATTAATCCAAGTGACACTAATCGAAGAACCCGTTCATGAAATTACTGAACTTGGTACAAAAGTAGTGAAGAAGAACGAGAAAAACGACCAATCTCAGGATCAACCTGGTCATAAAGTTGAGGAGCTCAATCATGTTTCAACAAATCCAAAAGCGGAAACCAAAGTTGAATCTATAATAAATAGCCAAAAAGATAGTGGGGAAATCCAAGAAAATCGCTTGCCGAATACAGGTGCAGAAGAGAGTTGGATCCTTTCTATCATGGGCTTTATCCTCTCAATTATCACTCTTGGTTTTTTCAATCGTCAAAAAAACGAATGATAAGTGAAAAAAGATAAAAAATACTTTGCAAAGTGAAACAATTATGTTACAATGATAAAAAATTAATAATAAGGAGTTTATTATGCAAACCACAAAAACGAGCATTAAGCGAGTTTTAGCGTTTTTTAGTGTACTAGTTTTGGCTTTGACAGTCGTAACAACGATTTTTGCTGACGAAGTTACAAACTATACCAACAACACGACTATTACCCTTGGTGGCAAACCTATTACTGCTGATACAAAAGTAGGCAGAGGTCAAGCCATGGAAGCTACAAACAGCATTACTTTCCCAGATTCTCAAGCAATCAATGCAGGTGATACACTTGTTCTTGACTTGCCAAAAGAATTGAACTGGCCAGTTAAGTCAGAATTCCCAATCAAAAACGGATCTGAAATCGTTGGTAATGCAGTTGCTGACCCAGCTACTGGTAAAACAACAGTAACGTTCACTGACTATTTCTCTAAAAATCCTAACAATAAGAGAATGTCATTGAAATACGACGTGGTTGTAAATGCTAGTACTGTAACTGAGTCTGGTAAAAAGACATTCAAGTATGGTGAGCAAACTTATAATTTGACTTACGAGCCAGATTCTACTGCGATTGGTCAATATGAGTACAAGTATGGATATCAAGACCCACAAAATCCAAAACGTATCAAATGGAAAGTTATCTTGAACGCTGGTCAAGATAAATTGAACAAGATGGTTATCACAGATGAGCTTGCTGACGGACAAGTATTGGTAGAAGGAAGCCTTCGTGCTGTACGTTACGCAACTCAACCTAAAGCTATCGAAAGCGAAGAGCAACTTACAAAACTTGACCCAACTGACAACTTCTCTAAGAAAGCTGTATATACTAAGAACGCTGCAGGTCAAATCACTGGTTTCACTATCAACTTTGGTGACAACTGGAACTGGCCAATGTACTTGGAGTACACTACTGAGTTGACTGAAGCTAAGAAAAAAGGTGATGTAGTTAATAACACCATCAAGTGGAAAGCAGAAAACTTCCCTAACGAACGTAGCTACCCTGCTAAGACCCTCATCTATACTGCGTCTGGTGAAGGTGAAGGGGAAACTACAACTACAACCACAACTACAACCACAACGACTACTACAACAACTACAACCACAACTACAACAACCGAGGAACCTACAACTACAACCACAACTACAACAACCGAGGAACCTACAACTACAAC
>NZ_JVIQ01000065.1:0-823 GCF_001072745.1 Streptococcus sp. 400_SSPC
CTTCTCCAACCTAAGTCTATGCCGAGGACCGGAATCGAACCGGTACGATCGTTACCAATCGCAGGATTTTAAGTCCTGTGCGTCTGCCAGTTCCGCCACCCCGGCCTCCTCAAGCGAACGACGGGATTCGAACCCGCGACCCCCACCTTGGCAAGGTGGTGTTCTACCACTGAACTACGTTCGCATCTGTTTCTTTATATAAAAAAATGCCGGCTACATGACTTGAACACGCGACCCTCTGATTACAAATCAGATGCTCTACCAACTGAGCTAAGCCGGCTCATTATTATTCTTTTATGCGGGTTAAGGGACTTGAACCCCCACGCCGTAAAGCGCCAGATCCTAAATCTGGTGCGTCTGCCAATTCCGCCAAACCCGCTATAATGACCCGTACTGGGCTCGAACCAGTGACCCATTGATTAAAAGTCAATTGCTCTACCAACTGAGCTAACGAGTCGTATCATTATCTGCTAGAAACTTCGTTTCTACGGTCCCGACGGGAATCGAACCCGCGATCTTCGCCGTGACAGGGCGACGTGATAACCGCTACACTACGGGACCTATGGGAGTTAACGGGATCGAACCGCTGACCCTCTGCTTGTAAGGCAGATGCTCTCCCAGCTGAGCTAAACTCCCAAATGGTCGTTTAACTCACTGGATCCCTGTCGTGCACTGACTTTCGTCAGCTGCGACAAAGTCGAACTTGCGTTCTCCTTAGCTGAGCTAAACTCCCAAAAAAGGAAGTCTTCTAACTTCCTATCTTGCTAAGCGACTACCATATCTCACAGGGGGCAACCCCCAACTACTTCCGGCGTTCTAGGGC
>NZ_JVIQ01000066.1:0-66549 GCF_001072745.1 Streptococcus sp. 400_SSPC
GTAGGGCTGTAAAAGCTGATGAAATCAGCGTAGTAGAGCCCACTCAACCACTGCGTCTTGCTCAACAATCCCAAAATAATTGAGAGGCTAGGACTTTTGTCCCAGCCTCTTCTATAAAATTATACACACAACTGTGGCTAGCTAGCACTTGTGCGACTCTAAAAAGCACCGAAGCCACCGCCACCACCGCCACCAGAGAAGCCACCACCAGAACTACCGCTTGAAGATACTGTAAAATGACTAGCAGTTGTCGCGGTCGTTCCATAAGTAGATAAGAGATGGCTGGAATGGATCAGATTACTACGAAATGGAGTGTAGACATAGGCATCCATACTTGGGTTATCCAAGTGGATTTGACGAAGTTTCATCACTTTACTTACTTGATCTGCAAAACCAAACAGAGTAGCATAGACTAATAAGCGATTCCATAAAACCAGCGATTGAACTTCTGCTTCTTCCAAATGAGCGATATCCCGCAACATATTACGGAAGCTATCCCAGTAATAGCGCTGTTCTGCACCGAGGTCCGTTGGGACTCCATCCCGTCGATAGAGGGTGAACTTCCCTTGGAAGGATGCCGGAAGAATCCACATTATCAACACATAGATCACACAAAAGATAGAGAGCCAATTCAAGATGAAATAAGCAATTAGGCCGGCTACCAAAGCAATGCTCCACGCAGCCCATCCAAAGAAGAGACACATACGGCCTGCACGTTCCTCCCCTACCTCTAAAGGACGGTAGTAAGGAGAAAGGGCAAAGGTTTGGATCTTTTGTTGAACTGCCTGAGCGACACGAGAAATCGCTGCATCAATCCGATCTTGCGCTTGTTTTCCTCTCTTGCGAATGGCATCTTGCTCTTTCTCAGACGCATATTTATAGAGAGAATCCGAAATTTCATAATCTGAAAACAAGTCATCTGTTCTACAATATTTTTGAGAACCGAAAGCAAGTCTAAGAAACTCGCGCTCAAATTCATCCAATGTATCTTCATTTTGAATGGTTAAAACTGTATGAGTGTCGTATTGCTCACAGATGATATTTTTTCGATCAATCAAATCAAGTAAGGTTGCTTGCACCAACTGATCAAATTTAAAGGCGCCCCGAGCATGTTTTTTGGTTGGAGAAATCTCATCTAGCTCTGTAGAGTATACAATCGAGGCCATTAGTAGAGGCGCAACGTCATTTGGAATCTCATACAAGCGGCTATTTTTTGGGAAAACTCTGGTAGAAGTCACAGATTGCATGAATCGATAACGATAATAAATAGCAAGAAGAAGGATGAACAGAATAAGGATTGGGAGTAGGACCTTCATAAATAGGCGAATCCAGGTCCGTTTTTGAACAATTCCTGCTTCCGTCCGATGATAGTTGGACTCCTCCATCAAACCTGTATCGCGATAGGATTCCCCAAAGGAAGCTACATCCGATTTCCGCCAGTAAGCATAAATCTCAACACCTTCTTTTCGTTTCAGATTCTCTAGAGTAGCCTTATAGTTTGCTTCTTCTTTCTGAACAGTTGCCTCAGCCCCCATATAAGCCGTATGGATATTCAGTTCCGATTTCGAGGCAGGCGTGGCAAATTTCGGGATAACCTGTAACTCTACTTTTTTGACCTCTTGATCCCCATCACTGATTGGTTTCCAGTTCAATAATAGGATATCTTGGTGAACATAGAGCAGGTTTTTTAAGCGCCAGGTAACCTTTATCTTGACAGTATCCCCTGCACTTCCGCCGTTATAAATCTTCACCTGATAACCATCGCCTAAATTATGAACTTCTGGTTCTTGCGACAAGGTTCTACCTTCCACTTCCACCAAAGGAGGAATTACTATTTCAAAACCTTGAGGCATTTTACCCGCACTTCCCAAGGTGACATATTGACCATTATAGGAAGTTGTAAAATGATAGACCAATTCTTCCTCATAGGTAGCATCGTCCCAAGTTTCCAAGGTAAGAGTCCCCCGATAAGACTGAACCTCATAGGAAGGACCATCCGCTTTTACAAAACCTGTTATAAATAGACAGGCCATCACTGCCAATAGAACATACAGAATTTTTTTCATTTCCCCTATACTCCTTTGGTTTATTATAGCATTTTTTCATGAAAAGGTTATCAGGTTTGAAAAGTAGACCAATTTCCTGTACAATAAGATGATACTATTTATAAAGGAAGAGGAGACTACATGAAAAAAACAATTTATGCTCTCTTTACCGGACTACTTTTGTGTCTGGGAATGAGCCATATTGTCAAAGCAGATGAGTATCTCCGGATTGGAATGGAGGCTGCGTATGCTCCTTTCAACTGGACTCAAGAAGATGATTCAAATGGAGCCGTAAAGATTGATGGCACCAATCAATATGCCAACGGGTACGATGTTCAAATCGCCAAAAAGGTTGCTGAGGGACTAGGTAAAAAACCTCTGATCGTAAAAACATCTTGGAACGGACTAATTCCAGCCCTCACTTCTGGGAAAATCGATATGATTATCGCCGGGATGAGTCCTACTGCTGAGCGCAAAAAAGAGGTTGCTTTTTCTAATAGCTACTATACTAGTGAGCCAGTCATGCTGGTCCGCAAAGATGGAAACTATGCGAATGCCTCTAGTCTAGATGACTTTAAGGATGCAAAGGTCACCTCTCAACAAGGGGTCTACCTCTACTCTCTCATCTCCCAACTCAAGGGTGCAAAACAAGAAACTGCAATGGGTGATTTTGCCCAGATGCGTCAAGCTTTAGAATCTGGTGTTATCGATGCCTATGTTTCTGAGCGTCCAGAAGCCTTGACAGCTGAGTCCGCTAATTCAAAATTTAAGATGATCCAATTCAAAAAAGGTTTTGAAGTTGGGGAGGAAGATGCAACCATCGCTATCGGGATGAAGAAAGGGGACAGTCGAATTGACCAAGTCAATGCTACACTAGCTAAGATTTCATCTGAAGACCAAGTCAAACTCATGGATGATATGATCAAGAAGCAACCCGCTTCCAGTGATGCTAGCGATGATGAGCAGACTTTCTTCAGCCAAATGATGAAGATTTTGAAAGATAATGGCCCACAGTTCTTACGTGGAACTGGTATGACCCTCCTCATCTCCATGACAGGGACAATCGCTGGCTTGATCATCGGTTTGTTAATCGGTGTCTTCCGGACTGCTCCTACGTCTAAAAACAAGGCTCTCGCTGCCTTGCAATCATTCTTTGGTTGGTTCCTCAATGTCTACATTGAAATCTTCCGCGGAACTCCGATGATCGTTCAATCCATGGTTATTTTCTACGGTTCGGCCCAAGCCTTCAACATTTCCTTGGATCGTACCTGGGCCGCCATCTTTATCGTTTCGATCAATACAGGGGCTTATATGAGTGAGATTGTTCGTGGAGGAATCTTGGCAGTGGATACTGGTCAGTTTGAAGCAGCGACTGCTCTAGGAATGACCCATGGACAAACCATGCGCAAGGTCGTCCTTCCTCAGGTCGTTCGGAATATCTTGCCAGCGACAGGGAATGAATTTGTCATTAACATCAAGGACACATCTGTCTTGAATGTTATCTCCGTGGTCGAACTTTACTTTACAGGAAATACGGTCGCAACTCAAAACTACCAATACTTCCCAACCTTTACTATTATTGCAGTTATTTACTTTATCCTGACTTTCACTATCACCCGTATCCTACGTTACATCGAACGTCGCTTAGATTCTGATACCTATACAACAGGTGCCAATCAAATGCAAGTCAAAGAGGTGAAATAATGGCAGAAAAAATACTTGAAATCAAACACTTAAAAAAATCCTACGGTCAAAACGAAGTTTTGAAGGACATCTCTCTTTCTGTTGAAAAGGGCGAAGTAATCTCTATCATTGGGAGCTCTGGTAGCGGGAAATCTACCTTCCTTCGCTCCATCAATCTCTTAGAGACACCGACTGATGGAGAAATCCTCTACCGGGGGCAAAACGTTCTTGATCCTGACTATGATCTCACCCACTATCGGGAAAAATTGGGCATGGTGTTCCAAAGCTTCAACCTATTTGAAAACTTAAATGTCTTAGAAAACACCATTGTCGCTCAGACAACTGTCCTAAAACGGGACAGAGAAACGGCTGAGAAGATTGCTAAAGCGAATTTAGAGAAAGTTGGTATGGGAGAACCTTATTGGGCTGCTCGTCCAAAACAACTTTCAGGAGGACAAAAACAACGGGTCGCTATCGCTCGTGCTCTCTCTATGGATCCTGATGCCATTTTGTTCGATGAACCAACCTCTGCTCTGGACCCTGAAATGGTCGGAGAAGTTCTTAAAATTATGCAAGACTTAGCCAAAGAAGGCTTAACCATGATCGTGGTCACCCACGAAATGGAATTTGCACGAGACGTCTCAAGTCGTGTTATCTTTATGGACAAGGGGGTCATCGCTGAACAAGGTGATCCAAAAGAAATCTTTACCAATCCAAAAGAAGAACGGACCAAAGAATTCTTACAACGTTTCTTAAACTAAAACAAACTCCCTCACTGGAAGTCCTTCCGATGAGGGAGTTTTTAAATACCATCAATTGAAAGTATGATTCCACACATAAACTTGTTAAAATCCTTTGATAGATATGAAGAAAGCTAGTGATACTTTCCTACGATATCCTGATTTATACTATATAAAAAGAAGGGAAGCTTTTTCCCTTCTTTTTTATATCTAAGTTTAATTTTCGAATTTTTGATGATTCTTATCATAAAAATCGATCAAGCCAAGCGCAGTTTCAAACGAAATGTTTTTCACTTTTGCACGACCTTGCGCAAGTGCAATGATAGACATTTCACGGGCGTTCGTTTCTTTACTGATACGATAGCCAGTGATCTTTTTATCACGTACCCAACCAACAACTGATTCCACTTTTTCGAAGTTCGATTTAGCCATGATTCTTCTCCTATATTATTATTTCCAATACTAATATAAAATTTTTTGCATATTTTGTCAACCATAATAGCTGAAAATACGAACAATTTTAAAAAAGTCAGATATTTTGTTATTTAGCTTTTAAAGCTGAGAGGATTTGGGTACGAATATTCTCTACACCATCCGGATTTGCTGGTAAGAAGAGGGTATTGGTGCCTTGTTTTTCTGCAAAGTTATTCAAAGTATCCAAATATTGGTTGGTCAAAAGAATCGACATAATCTGTTCTTCTGTCAAATTCACATTGGTGTCTTTCAATTCCTTGATAGAATCTGCCAAACCATCTACAATAGCCTTCCGTTGTTCTGCAATCCCGACCCCGTGAAGGCGATCTTTTTCAGCTTCCGCTTCGGCTGCAGTAACAATTTTAATCTTATCCGCTTCAGCCAATTCTTGGGCAGCCACACGTTTCCGTTGAGCAGCGTTGATCTCATTCATTGACTGCTTGACTTCAGCATCTGGTTCAACCTTGGTAATCAAGGTTTTTACAATGATATACCCGTAGGTTGACATTTCTTCAGCTACTTGTTTTTGAACCTCAAGGGCGATTTCATCCTTTTTCTCAAACAATTCATCCAAGGTCAACTTTGGAACAGATGAGCGCAAGGCATCTTCGATGTAAGATTTGATCTGAGCTTCTGGGCGCATCAATTTGTAGTAAGCATCCGTTACATTGTTTTCATTTACACGGTATTGTGTTGCGACATTCATGGTAACGAATACGTTATCTTGTGTCTTAGTTTCGACTACAATCTCGCTTTGTAAGAGACGCAATTGCACACGCGCAGCAATTTTATCGATACCAAATGGTGCACGGACATGAATCCCACTATTGCTGATCTTTTGATAGCGTCCAAAACGCTCAATAATTGCAACAGATTGTTGTTTCACCACATAGAGTGAGCTAATGAATACAGTAGCTCCAACTACTAGAATAGCCAATAGAAAAATCCAAATCATTTCCTGATTCTCCTTTTTATTTTATTACTTTTTTAAGTGACTCTTTGTTAAAGAAACCATCATACCAACATGTTATAGAGGGTTTCATTTCCATTTAGGTTAATGAAAGAAGGGTCAAATTGTTCAATCCGATTGATCAGACCTGCATAGTCATGCTTATCTGCCAAAGCAACCCCAATCAAGACTGGGCCAGTCCCCTTACTTGCTCGTTTGATGTACTCAAACCGCGTGATATCGTCATTTGGTCCTAAGATATCATTTACAAATTCTCGAAGAGCTCCTGGACGTTGCGGGAAGTTGACGATAAAGTAGTGTTTGATACCATCATAGATCAAAGCTCGCTCTTCCATCTCTGGCATCCGGTTAATATCATTGTTCCCCCCAGAAATCACACAGCAAATGGTCTTCCCTTTGATATACTCTCTCAACACTTCTAAGGCTGCTACACTGGCAGCTCCAGCTGGTTCTGCAACCAAGCCTTGCTTAGAATAAAGATCAATCAAGGTCTCAGAGATCAAGCCCTCGTTGACGCCAATCAAGGTCTCAACATTTTTTTTCGTTGCCTCATAAGTCAACTGGCCTACCTTTTGAACAGCAATCCCATCCGCAAACTTATCAATCTGTTTGAGTTTTACCGGGCCTCCAGCTTCAAAGGCTGCCTTCATCGATCGAGCCCCATCTGCTTCAATTCCAATAACCTCGATTTCCGGCGCTTGTTCCTTGATATAGGTGGATACTCCGGCGATGAGGCCTCCCCCACCAACCGGTACTAACACCGCATCGAAGGCAATGGATTCTTTCTTAGCTTCCTCTAGAATTTCGTAGGCTACAGTTCCTTGACCCGCTTGGACATTGGCATCATCAAATGGATCAATGAAGGTACAGTTTTTAAGTTCAGTATATTCCTGCGCCGCCTTAGAAGAAGCATCAAAAGTATCTCCTACTAATTTAATGGTCACATATTCTCCACCGAAGAAACGAACCTGGCTAATTTTTTGCTGAGGTGTCGTAATCGGCATAAAGATGGTCGCTGGGATTTTCATCTCCCGGCAGGTGTAGGCAACTCCTTGAGCGTGATTGCCTGCTGAGGCACAGACTACTCCTCGCTCTCTCTCTTTCTCATTCAACTGAGAAATTGCGTAGTAGGCTCCACGAATCTTAAAGGAACGAACCCGTTGCGCATTTTCCTTCTTTAAATAGATTTTTGCTCCATATTTTTCGGATAAATAATGATCATAATCTAAGGGAGTCTCAACAACCACACCCTTTAAGACCTTGTGGGCTTTTATGATATCTTTCGATGTTATCATGTCTTCCTCTTCTTCTCCTTATTTCATCTAATTATATCAAAAGACTGCAAAAATTTCATCGTGTTTTCCAAATTTTCAGAAAAATCACCCAAAATGCTCGCAATGGCACGTCTCTTCATACAGATTCTGCTAAGTGGTTGAAAACACCTTCCAAACCATCTCTACCATTGATGAAAAAGAAGTTGGGATTTCTCCCAACTTCAATCTCGATGGCTTAGTTGTAAATCTTAAATGCATCGTCATCGTTTTTTCCGACGAATGGCATTGCTTTACGCAATTCTGCACCAACTTTTTCGATTTCAAGGTTAGCAGCTTGTTCACGGTAAGCTGTCATTTTCGGACGACCTGCTTTGTAGTCGTTCACAAAGTCATTAGCAAATTTACCGCTTTGGATATCAGCAAGGACAGCCTTCATGTTTTCTTTTACTTGCTCAGTGATGACACGTGGGCCTGATACATAGTCACCGTATTCAGCAGTATTTGAAATTGATTGACGCATTTTCTTGAATCCACCTTCGTAGATCAAGTCAACGATCAATTTCATTTCGTGAAGAACTTCGAAGTAAGCCAATTCTGGAGCGTATCCAGCTTCCGTCAAGACTTCGAAACCTGCTTCGATAAGAGCAGTCAAACCACCACAAAGAACGGCTTGTTCACCAAACAAATCTTCTTCCGTTTCTTCTTTATAAGTTGTTTCCAAAAGACCAACGCGTGCTGAACCAACACCTTTACACCAGTCCATGGCGATATCTTTAGCATTTCCTGTAGCATCTTGGTAGACAGCGTAAAGCGCTGGCACACCAAATCCTTCTTCATAGGTACGACGTACCAAGTGTCCTGGCCCTTTAGGCGCACACATGAAGACGTCAACATCTGCAGGAACTTTGATGAATTCGAAGTGAATGTTGAAACCATGAGCAAAACCAACAGCGTTACCAGCTTCCAAGTTTGGCGCAATTTCTGTTTCGTACAATTCTTGTTGGATTTCGTCTGGTGCCAAGATCATGATGACATCCGCCAATTTAGTTGCTTCTGCTACTGTGTAAGTATCAAAACCATCTTCTTTTGCTTTCTCAAAAGATTTACCAGGACGAACCCCGATGATCACATCGTGACCTGAATCACGTAAGTTTTGAGCATGGGCATGCCCTTGTGATCCATAACCGATCACAGCAATTTTCTTACCGTCAAGTGCTGCTACTTTAACATCTTTTTCATATTCCATTTTTACTGCCATTGTTTTTTCTCTCTTTTCTATATTTATTGCCTGTTAGGCTATTTTAACAAATTTAGGTTGGATTTTTAGTCGCGGGTAAATCCAGTTGCACCAGTCCGTGCGACATTCTTAATCCCATAAGGACGAATGACACGCAGAAGAGCTTCGTTCTTCTCTGCATTCCCTGTCATCTGCACGGTGATGGAGCTCGGAGCTACGTCTACCACAGTCGCGCGGAAGGGCTGGATAATAGCCAGCAATTCTGCCCGTTTCTCTGCAGGTGCTGAGACCTTGATCAGAATCACTTCACGTTCTAGGTGAGGTTTATCTGTGATATCTCGAACGCGAATCACATCGACCTGGCGGTTGAGTTGCTTGATAATTTGTTCTACTTCATCATGAGACGCAACATCAATAATGATGGTAATCCGTGATACATTAGGATTTTCTGTTGCCCCTACTGAGATACTCTCAATATTGACTTGGCGTCTCGACAAGACACCGGTAAAGCGATTGAGGACCCCAGACCGGTTTTGAAGTTTGGCTGTTAACATTCTACGCATTAAACTTCACCCCCAACATCTCATGATTGCTCTTACCAGCTGGTACCATTGGTAGAACGTGTTCTTTACGAGAAATGTCAATCTCGATGAACATCGGTACATCTTCGGTAATGACTTCTAAATCTTTCTCAAGGGTTTCAGGATTATCAAATTTGTAGTTTTTAATCCCGTAGGCTTGGGCCATCAATTGGAAGTCAGGCAAGGTTTCAAAGACAGACTCTGATGTCCGCCCATCATAGAAGGCTTCTTGCCACTGACGAACCATCCCCAGTGAATGGTTGTTGAGCATAATGACCTTGATCGGAACCTTGTAAACATTCAAAATAGCCAATTCCTGGTTGGTCATCTGGAAACCACCATCTCCGACAAAGAGTACGACTTCTTTATCTGGATTGGCAATCTTAGCACCAATAGCGGCTGGGACACCGAATCCCATGGTTCCTAGACCACCAGAAGTCACCAACTGTCGTTCGTTTTGGTACGGGTAGTACTGAGCAGCCCACATTTGGTGTTGGCCAACGTCTGTCACGACGATGGCATCCCCCTTAGTCAACTCACCCACGCGTTCAATAACTGCTTGGGGTTGGACCACGCGTTCTTTCTTATCGTAAGAACGAACCCGATTTTTATCTTGGGTAACTTTCTCAACCCATTTCTCCGTATTGGTATGAACCACTGGCTCTGCTAATAACTGTTGGAGGGCTTTTTTGGCATCGCCAACTACTGGAATATCAACTGCAATGATTTTACCAATCTCTGCCGGGTCAATGTCAATGTGAGCGACTTTGGCATTCTTCGCAAAGGTTTTTGGATTTCCTGTCAGACGATCATCAAAACGACAACCGATGCTAATCATAAAATCCGCTTCGGTCATGGCAATGTTGGCCGCAAAAGAACCGTGCATGCCTCCCATCCCAAGGAAGAGAGGGTGGCTGGTTGCAATCGTTCCCTGTCCTAGAAGACTAGTTACCACAGGGATCTGATAGCGTTCTGCTAAGGCTACCAATTCGTCCGCTGCTTCTGCATAGCTGACGCCACCTCCAGCCAAGAGGACTGGTTTCTTAGCCTTTCCCAATTGCTTCAAGATTTTCTTAATCTGTAATTCATTTGGTTCAATAGTCGGCTGGTAACTTGGAATGTTAATGGCCGGATTGTAAATATAATCTGTTTCTAAGGCAGAGACATCTTTTGGAAGGTCAATGACGACGGGGCCTGGACGCCCAGTTGTTGCAATATGAACTGCTTCCGTGATAACCCGTGGAATATCCGCTGTCTCACGTACTTGGTAATTGTACTTGGTAATCGGCATGGTAATCCCAACAATATCTGCCTCTTGGAAGGCATCCTTCCCGATCCCAGAACGGTTGACCTGACCAGTAAACACAAGAAGAGGAACACTATCACTCATGGCATCCGCAATCCCTGTAATAGCATTGGTTGCTCCAGGTCCACTTGTGACGACGGCCACACCCAGCTTCCCAGTTGATTTGGCATAGCCTTCAGCTTCATGCAAGCAGCCTTGTTCATGTCGGCCAAGAATGTGTTTGATCCCTTTAAAACTATAAATAGCATCATAAAGGGGCAAAACCGCTCCACCTGGGTAGCCAAAAATGGTATCAATCCCAAGGTCTCGAAGCGTTTCTAGCACAAGCTCTGAACCTGTCTTTGCAGTTTCTAAGGTAATTTTCTCCATGTCTCTCCTTTCTGTTTCTTTGATTATCAAATGAGCATGCTACTATCATACCATTTTTGGAAAATATTTCAAGGAAAAATCACAAATTTTCTGAATTTTCTATCCAAATCCGAATAATGAGATTTCTCCTGAAAAAAGAACAATCCAATCAAAAAAAGTCTCTAGGAATCCTAGAAACTTTGCTTGCTTATAGCCAGCCCCTTTCTTGGGCAATCTTTGCTGCCTCGGTCCGGTTCTCTGCATCCAATTTAGTCAGAATCGCTGACATATAATTGCGGATGGTCCCGTTAGAGAGAAATAAACGATCAGCAATTTCTTGGTTGGAAGCTCCTTTGGCGACTTCTTTTAGTACTGCTTGCTCCTGAGAACTTAGAGGATTGGGATGGGTCAAGATTCCCTCCATTAATTCAGGAGAATATTCTTTTTGACCTGCCAAAACGGTATGCAGGGTGCCCATCAAGTCCGTGATGCGGCGTTCTTTTAAGACATAGGCATCGACTCCAGCCTTCAGGGCCCGCTCAAAGTAACCCGGCCGCTTAAAGGTGGTAACGATGACAACCTTGAGCTGGGGTTGTTGACTTTTGGCCCATTCCAACACTTCTAGCCCTGTTTTGATGGGCATCTCAATATCTAAGATAGCAATATCGACTGGATGGGTTTCGAGTAAGCGAATAGCTTCTTGCCCGTCTCCAGCCTGCAAGACTTCTTCTACATCCTCTTGAAAAAGCAAGAGCTGGCAGAGGGCATCGCGTAACATACTTTGGTCTTCAGCAACTAATAAGCGCATCTTATTTCCTTTCTTGATAGGGGATCCATATTTCTATGCGGGTTGGCTTGTGACGACGACTGATCTCTAACTCTCCTCCCAATAAGGCAATCCGTTCGCGAATCGTGTGCAAGTCCTTGTCGGAGACTTTGTCAAAACCGATCCCATCATCTTCTGCGATCATTTCGACACCTGTTTCAGTGGAGCGATAAGAGAGAAGGGCTTGCGTTGCTTTGGCATGTTTGATCATATTAGTGGCTAATTCCAGAGACACCATGGCCAGGGCAGACTCTAGGATCGGCGAGATGCTAGCTGTATCGAGCTCATTTTCGATCTCCACTGTGACTTGCGCCACTTCTAGCATTTGCTGGACGGTTTCTAGCTCTCTTGCCAGGGTTCGCTGCTTCAAGTTCTCCACAATCTCTCGGACTTGGTGCATGGACTCTTGACTAATGGCTTGAATCTCTTGCACCTGCTCCTGCGCCTTCTCAACCTGACCAAATGCTAAGAATTGATCAGCTAGGTCTGCCTTGACACTGAGCATGGCAAAGGTGTGGCCTAGACTATCATGCAGATCGCGCCCAATCCGATGGCGTTCGTTTTCTGCCAGCAAGAGATTGATCTGGGCATTTTGCTTGGCATGATCAGCTTTCAACTCTTCCACCATCCGAATCCGGATCATGCCGTAGGTCATGGCATGGGTAAAAAAGAAAATGATGATTAAAAATACCCATTCATACTCCATCGCACTCTGTTTGAAAAAGATGGCCCCAAAAAGCAGGAATTGCGATAGAAAAACTGTCCAAAGATAGGGAGAGCGAAAATTGCGAATCTCAAAGTGATAGACCAATAGGTTGCTGATGAAGAAATAAAACCAAAAATAGTTGGCGTTAATAAAAAGAGTATTTCCTGCTACATAGGCTAGGAGGTATAGCCAACAAATCCAGGTCAGCTTTTTGTTTTCAGTAATCAAGACTCCTAGATAGGAAGCAATAAACAAGAGGGCTAAAAAGAAGTGCCAGTATGGGACATCCCCTAATAAAATAGAGATAAAGGGAAAGCCCATAAAGACTAGGCTAGCGTAAAACATATAATGGATACGCTTGAGTTTTTCAATCATGAACGAACCTCAGAATGACGACGATAAACAATGACAAGGGTAAACAAGACCAGGGTAAACAAGGTTAAATAGACACTAGCGAGAACATTGATCTGCCCCTTGTTTAAAAAGGTCTTGATCAGCTCCATCAATTGATAGGTTGGTAGGCATTTGCCGATGGCTTGCATCCATTCTGGAAAGAGGCTAATGGGCATCCAAAGGCCACCCATGACAGCGAGCCCCATGTAAAGGAGATTACCCACAACAGACATCAATTGACTAGAAGGAAGCAGGGTCAAGACCAGACCCAAAGCCACAAACGCTAGGCTTCCTAGGATGAGAATAAAAGCCGACAAAATCCAATCTTGTAGGGACATATTCACATGGCGCACCACATGGCCCACGGTAAAGACAACTCCAATCGATAGGAGAAAATCGACAAAGAGACCCGCAACCTTTATTAGATAATATTCTACCATAGATACCGGGGTATGGCGCAAGACTTTTTGCCAATTGTTGAGTCGATCGGTTTCAAGAACTGTTGGAAAAGAAAAGATAGCCGTAGACATCATGGAAAAAGCCGTCATGGAGAGGAGATAATCCCTCATAAAGTGAGCGGGTGCCCCTGGTGTGTCCTGGTACATCCCTGAAAAGAAGAGATAAAAGGCCGTGGGCATCCCAATTGATAACAAGTAATAAATGGCTTGGCGTCGAGTCAAATGCCACTCAACCACGCCGAGAGCTTTCATGCGTTTCATCTTCTCTACCTACTTCCTTTGTATTTTCAAAAATAGAATCCAATAAACTTCGATTGGTCACCTCGATCTCTTGGATTGAACATCCTTCTTCCTGCAATCGCCTCCACAAACGATTGGCATCACCTGTCACAACCTGAAGGGCATCGGGTTTGACCGTCACTTGACCAATCCCTTCCATCCCGGCCACTAGAGCTTTGTAACGCAAAGGCAGGGTAAAATGTTTTTCTACCTCTTCACTTCTCATAGCGAGAGGTGTTGTATCTCGAAGCAAACGTCCCTGGTGCAAGACCAGGATCCGGTCAGCTGTATGCTCTACTTCCTCGATATAATGGGAAGAATAGACTATAGTCACACCTTGGTCCTTTAAATGCCCGACGATCTCCCAAAAGCGTTGGCGAGTGGACGTATCCATGGCAGCCGTTGGCTCATCCAGAAACAGAAGACTGGGACGACCAATCAAGGTCAACACAAAGGATAAAAGACGCTTTTGCCCACCAGACAGCTTACTGGCTAATTGCTTCTTTTGTTCTGGAGTAAAACGCAATAAATCATCGATGTCATTGACCGTTAAAGGGTTGGGATAAATGGAGCGAAAGAAACTGATCAGTTCCTGCACGGTTAGCTTTTGCACGATGGCATTCTCTTGAGGGAGATAAGAGACACTATCCTTTAACTGAGGATGACCAGGAGCTTTTCCTTCTATTTTAATGATTCCAGAAGTTACCTTCCTATCTCCTAGGAGGCAATCCATCAAGGTTGTTTTCCCAGCTCCGTTTGGCCCAATAAAAGCCAAGCAATCCCCTCTCTCAACTGTGAAAGAAAGATCTTCTAGGATCAACTTTCCTTTGATACTTTTGTTCAAGTTCTCTACTCTAATGACACTCATGAGACTCTCCTTTCAACCAAATCTGACCAGCTGGAATGATGACATAGACGACCAAGGTCACTCCCCAAACCGTTTGGAAAAACCAGCTAGGAAAATGGGCAGAAAACCAGCCCGTCACCATCTCAGTTGCCCAAAGGAGCAAACACAAAACAGCTACCAATCCAATTTCAAGTTTCTTTTTCATTGCTCCATCTCCTTTTTAACAGCCTTGACCATTTTCAATCCTTCTTGGACCGCCCAGCTCATGATGCCAATCCCAGCAAATAATTCCCAAGGGAAATGGTAATAGAGACTATCATCCTTTGAAAAGATTAAATAGACGACCATCCCAACCACTGTTAACGTAAACACTTTATAGAACCATTGTTTCATTTTTCCTTACCTCTTACTTTCTGACTTTATTATAGCGAAAGGAATAACAGGCCACTAGATGATTTTGTCACTGGCTCACATGACAAATGTCATGGAAAATAAAAAAAGGCCGGACAAGAGTCCGAGCCTATGGTGCTGGGGTTTCTTCTTTGAAACCATGGAGTTTTAATCCTGTGAAAACGGTCGATGCCTTGATGTCTTTCAGGTCACCGATACCAAGATCCTTAAAGTAAGATAGATCTTTAACCTTGTCCCAATCAATAGTTTCCATATCAACAGAGACCGTTGAGGCTAATTTTTTCTCTGGAGTGACCTTATATTCGATACTGAAGCCAGCTGTGTCTTTCAGAGCCTTGTATTCTGAATCTGACTGCAAACCTTCATTGATAATTTTTGTCATCTCTTCAGGACTTAGATTAGCTGAGTTAGTGGCAATTTTTTCTGGTAGGGCCGATAAAACATCTAACTTTAATTTCTGAACCTTATCACCTTTTGTCGTGATGGTGTAGCGATGTTGATTGCCATTGATTTCTGCAGTGAGAACCTTGGTTTCTTCTTTTGCCTCACTGGTAACAGTTTCACTTTTTTCTATCGAAGTAGTGGTTGAGCTTTTTGATGTTTCTGTGGACTGAGACTTAGTAGCACACCCTGTCATCACCAAAAGCAAAGCTCCTAAAAAGCAGATTACCTTTTTCATTTGCTTTTTTCTCCTATTTCTATTTTTCTAAAGTATAACATATCAAATAAAAATTGTCTAAAAACACCTATCTAATCGCTTTCATAAAGCTTTTTTTATCAAAAAAAGGGCCAAAAAATCATTTTTTGGCTCTTTTTCCTACTATTTTTGAATTTTTTTGATTATTCAACGCTAAACAAATATGGGTAAACTGGTTGATTTCCTTGATGAATTTCGACTTCGACGTCCTCATATTTAGCCATCAAGTTTTGAGCCAAGTCATTGGCTACTTCTTCTTTACCATCTTCACCAATATAAATAGTGACAATTTCACTATCTTCATCCAACATCTTGTCAAAGGTTGCTGTCAAGGTTTCCATCATATCTGGATTGGAAACGACGATCTTACCATCAACCATTCCAAGATTGTCGTTTTCATGGATTTCAAGACCATCAATAGTGGTATCACGAACGGCTGTTGTCACACTACCTGAAACAACATCTTCCAATGAAGCGCTCATGCGTTCGTAGTTTTCTTCGATCGACTTGCTCTCATCAAAGGCAAGAAGACTGGTCAATCCTTGAGGGATGGTCTTGGTCTCTACGACAGCTGCAGGTTGTTCAATGACTTCTGCTGCTGATTGAGCGGCCATCAAGATATTTTTGTTATTTGGCAAGATAATGATGTTGCGCGCATTCAACTCTTCAACAGCTTTGACAAAGTCTTCTGTTGATGGGTTCATAGTTTGACCACCAGAGATGATGTAGTCCACACCTTGCGCTTTGAAGATATCCGCTAATCCGTCACCCGCAACGACTGCAATAATAGCATATTCTTTTGCTTCAGCTGGTTTCGCTTGACGCTCTTCTTTTTCAACTTGTGCTTCGTGCTGGTTGCGCATGTTGTCGACTTTTACCTTGACCAAGCTACCATATTTCAATCCTTCTTGCATAACAAGACCTGGATCTTCAGTATGGACATGGACTTTGACGATTTCGTCATCATTAACCACTAATAGAGAATCCCCAAGATTGTTCAAATAGTTACGGAATTCGTCGTAGTCAAAGTCTTTGACATAGGTTGGGCCTTGTTTCAAAGCGACCATGATCTCTGTACAGTAACCAAAGGTGATATCTTCGGTTGCCACATGGCCCGCTACGGACTTGTGGTGCTCTGCGTTGATCATTTCTGACATGGTTGCTGGAGTCGCCACAAATTCTTCAGAAGCGATGAATTCTCCTGTCAAAGCTGATAAGAACCCTTCATAGATGAAGACCAAACCTTGGCCACCAGAGTCCACCACACCGACTTCCTTCAATACTGGAAGCATATCTGGTGTTTTGGCAAGGGCTGTTTTAGCTCCTTCAAGGGCTGCACGCATGACTTCTACTGCATCATTGGTTGATTCTGCTTTTTTCTTAGCACCGATAGCAGCACCACGAGAAACGGTCAAGATGGTCCCTTCAACTGGCTTCATAACCGCTTTATAGGCTACTTCAACCCCTGCTTGGAAGGCTGCCGCAAGGGCTGCTCCATCCAATTCATCCTTGTCTTTGACGCTTTGAGAAAATCCGCGGAACAATTGAGAAGTAATCACTCCTGAGTTTCCACGCGCTCCCATCAAAAGCCCCTTCGCAAAGATATTTGCTGCTTCACCAACAGTTGAAGCAGAGCGATCGGCTACTTCTTTTGCACCATTTTCAATGGTCATCCCCATGTTGGTTCCAGTATCACCATCTGGTACAGGAAAAACGTTCAATGAATTGACATACTCGGCTTGTTTATTTAAGCGAGTAGCCCCTGCTTGGACCATTTCTTGAAATAAACTAGTTGTAATTTTAGACACGATTATTCTCCCACAATTTTAATGTTTTGGATATAGACGTTGACTGTATCCGTTGTGATTCCAAGTTGATTTTCTAAACTGAATTTGACACGCTCTTGAATATTTTTTGAGACTTCGCTAATCTTTGTACCATAGCTCAAAACAGTGTAAACATCAACCGCAATACTTCCTGCTTCCGCTGTTTTCACAACGACACCCTTAGAGTAGTTTTCCTTACCTAAGAGAGCTTGGAAATTATCTTTAATCGCGTTTTTGCTGGCCATTCCAACCACTCCAAAAATTTCAGTGGCTGCACCGCCTACAACAGTTGCGATGACATCATCGGTCAATTCAATTTGACCATCTTTTGTATTGATTTTTACTGTCATAATTTCTACCTCAAAAGTATTTTATATTCTATTTTACCATAAAAGAGGGCGTGTGTAAAAGGGATACACCTTTCTCCTATCGGTTGATACAAATGTCCAAAAAGAGGAAAAATGAAGAAAAAGAAAAGGGAGTGGGAAAGAACTCCGTAAAATAAAAAAAGTTGAAAAGGTTCCCCAAACCTTTTCAATTTTCCCACCCCCGCGCAGTTGATTAGGAAGTACGAATGTTTCAAACATGAGTAGTTCCAATCAACCACTGCGTCATACTACTATTCCTATCAAAAAGCGAAGGCTGGACACTTTATGCCCAGCCTTCTTTCTTTATTAAACGCGTTCTACTTTACCAGATTTCAATGCACGAGCTGAAGCCCAAACTTTTTTAGGTTTACCATCGATAAGGACAGTTACTTTTTGAAGGTTTGGTTTTACGGCACGTTTGGTTTGGTTCATCGCGTGTGAACGGTTGTTTCCTGATACAGTCTTACGACCAGTAAAATAACATACTTTAGCCATTCTGTTTTGCCTCCTATTAGATCTAATATTACGGATGTGCTAGCACCACATACCGTACTATATTACCAAAAAAACTTTCTCTTGGCAAGACCTTTGAATAAGTTTTTCTTAGATCGGCTTATGAAAAGTTATTCTCACCTACATAGATGATTTCTAGATTCCCCAGTGAGACCTCTCCGACGATGTAAAAGTCTTTGCTGGTTAAATTGCTAGGATTTTCCTGGTGTTGGATGGCTGACAGAGAACTTTCTACATTGACATGAACCCGCCAGTCGCTCGGGACATAGAGACTCAAACTTCCAAGGGAGACATCCACCGCAAACTGGGCTGAGGGTCCTTCGATCCGACAATTATCAAAATAGATAGAAGCTTCTCCCAAGCTCACATCCGCACTTCCGCCCGTAAAATTCTGATCATTCAAATACTTTGTCACTGTAGAGAAGGAGACATCGATGTCATTGCCAGCAGTTTGGGAAGATGTTCCTGCTGAGTAGGAGTTCCAAGTCGCTTTTGCTTTTTTGGAAGGCTTGAAGAGAATATTGAGACCGATCACCGCTAAAATAGAAGAAAAGATGACCACTGAATTGGATACTGGAAGAAAATGGTATTGGCCGTTAAGGGAGAAGAGGGCCAAAATCCCATATAGGAAGCCCCAACCAAAGTGGCGCTTCAAGAAACTAGAGAGGGACAGGACTGCGAGCAAGACAACCCAAGTTAGCGTCCAGATACTGATCTCCCATTTTACAAAATAGCCTTGTAAGAGCACCAAAGCTGCTAGGAGGATTAAGAAAATCCCAATTAGTTTATTTTTCATTTTGTTACCTCATTTCCTTTAACCGTTCTTTTAAGATTTGATAATAGTGTCGGGACACGTGTACCTGCTTATGGGTTTGATAAAAGTTTACTGTACTGGTTCCCGAAAAAGATTTTTCGATGGAATAAATCTGCTTGGTATTAACGATGGTCGACTTGGAGATGCGACAGAAAGCAATCGGCAAGATCTCTTCCAATTCGTAGAGTTTTTGACGGACCTCATATGCCTCTTCTCTGGTATGCCCATAGATCTTTTCACCATCTGTCTCAAAGAAGAGAATTTCTGACACATCTACAAAGTACTCGCTTCGATCCTTGTAAAAGGTCAAGGGCGTCATTTTTTGCTCCAAGATCAACTGTTGCAAGCGGGCGACATCCTCCGTCAATCGAGGAGCCCGAATGATCATTTCCGGCTCATCCATCTGCGGATCTAATTCGATGCGAACTTTCATAGGACTCCTTTCTTAACCTTTGTTAGTAACATTATAACAGGTGTTCAAAATCTTACAAGACCTTTTCGGTAAGTGGTTCTTTTCAGCCCCTAAGCGGTTCTTTCAGACAGCTAAAAAGGGCTTGGTCTGAAGAAATCTCTTCATGCCAAACCCCTGAAGCGAATAAAATTGGAAGCATTATTTTTCTTTTGGTGCGTCTGGAAAGAGAAAACCAAGACCAAGACAAGCCAAGACACCCGCAGTAATCACGACCCCATTTGAAATCGGAAGGAGGTCATAGATGGCATTGGCGATAATGAAGCCAATGACGGCACAAATCAAGCTGGACTTGTAGTCTTTCTTGAGTGCATTTTCAAGCGTAAAGAAAGCAAACAAGACAACTGGAACCAAGGGCCAAAGATTGGCATCTATTTTCGGATAACCAATGATACTAAAAGTGATAACAGCGAGAGCTGCAAGGATAAATCCAAAACCAATTAATTTTTTCATGATATTACCTCTTTTTATAATGTTATCAGAAGACTAGCTTCTTTTGATAAACCTACTATAACAAACAGAAGCAAAGGTGACAAGGAAATTTGGATAAGCGGTCAAATTATCGGACTATCTGGTTACATGAACATCCATGAGCTAGACGGAATAAATGTTTTTTTATATAGATCCTATACTTCATGAAACCATTCCAGTCCATGACGATTGAGACAATCAAGGGTGAGTTTGAAAACATCCGAAAACTTTTATAATAATTTGGTACAAAAAGTGATTCGACATCAAAAAAAGCCCGTCACAAGGGGCTTTGTCTTGTATCATTCTATGCCGAATGCAGGGATCGAACCTGTGACCTACGCGTTACGAGTGCGTTGCTCTACCAACTGAGCTAATTCGGCGATTACCCCTATAGTATAGCACTCTAAGAATGGATGTCAAGGGGTTCTTAACCCATCTTTTTAATCAAAATCTGACAAGGATTTTGAGGCCCCCAAAGTTGTGGAAAAATCTCTAGTTTTTTAAAACCAAGACTGCGATAAAAGATATTGGTTCGGTCATAATCTTTATTTGAACCTTCTGCGACTGTTTTGACCTGTAGGTAGTCCACTTGTTTGACTGCTTCTCTTTCTATAGTCGTAATTAATTCCCTTCCAATTCCTTGACCTTGGAATGATTTTTTCACGCCTAGACAGTCAATCTCTGCACAATCTTCACTCGAATATGATAAACTTATAAACCCTACTACATCACTTTCTTGATAAGCAGCCCAAACTCGTAAATCCTTATCTCCTTCAATGTAGGCTTGCGTGCTTTCTGGTATTCCAAACCATTCTGGCAAATCTTTTAAAACCTCAGCGACAACTGCCATTTTTTGCTCTTCATCCTTAACTTCTTTAATAACAAGCATCATAAGTCTCTTTCTTGATTTTAGTCTTACTTTAGCTCTTACGATCCCGCACTTTCGTAGGCATCTAACCCCCTGTCCCAAAGTTTCAGAGAGATGCAAAAGAAGATAAGAGAAATCAGAATCAAACCACCAATATTAAAGAAGACATCCTTGTCCTGCAAGAAATAGCTGGCAGGATAGTAGGCCGTAAAGGCGAAAGGTACAATAAAGCTAATTAACCAACGAAGGAGCGAATTGTAAATGGAAATCGGGTACTTGGCAAAGTCATTAAACATATAAAAAATGTAAATCATGGCACCTGACTGCTTGGTCCAAAAAGCGATGCTGGCTGTTGCAATTTTCAAGGAAGTATAAATCAAGGTCGCAAAAGGAATACAAACTAGAAAAATCAGGAATTTGGGAAGAGTCCAAGCAATGCTAGTCGCCGTTGTTCCTAATAGAATGCCACCGACCAAGAGTTCACCCAAGGCATCAATCTGAAAGGTCTCAACCAGGATGTGAAAAAGAGGATTAATAGGACGCGTCAGATACTTGTCAAACTCCCCTTTTCGAACTAGTCGTTGACCTAAAGCCCAGAGATTGTCAAAAAAGAGGTGATCTAATCCCTTTGGAATTAAGGAAAATCCATAGATAAAGGCAATCTCTTGAAAGGTCCAACCTTCTAGCGAGGGGATGTGTTGAAAGAGTACATTAAGAAACAAGAGGTTCAGGCCTTGAGTCAGAAAGACTCCCAAGACACCAACCACAAAATCCACCTTGTATTCCATGATTTGCTTGATGTATTGTCTGATAAAAATCAGATGCATGCGTTGATATTTTTTCATCCTAACCTCCCTGAATGGTGATAAATGACTGGACTCGTTTCCAAATCAACTGAGACAAGCCCACCATCACTATAAGCCAGAAAAACTGAAGCAAAAGTGCTTGAAGAATCTGACTAGTATCGTATTTCCCAATAATAATCATGACCGGAGTGTAAATTAAGGATGAAAATGGCAAGAAGGACAGAATATCTGAAACGATTTTCGGAAAGAAAGCCAAGGGAATTAAACTTCCAGACATAAAGGCCACTATTGAAGTCTTGAGTAGGTTGGAACCCCATAGATTTTTAAACACAAAGGCTGAAAATCCAAAACAGATATTAAAGAAAAAGTTAATCAGATAAGCCAGGGTTAAGCTAAAGAGGTAAAGGACAGTTAATCCTAGCACCTCTATAATACCTTGCCCAGATAAGATTTTCATCAAAACAATGACACTTAAAAATGGCAGTCCAACAGAGATAAAAACCAACCACTTGGAACCAAGCTCCGTAAAGAGGTAAGAAGCCGCAAAATGCACTGGTCGCAACAAGCGCATGATAATGGAACCATCCTTGACCTCATCACCAATCATAAAGGAAGAATCCGACCTAGTCAGAAGATTAGTCACAAAACTCATGATGATGTAGAGGGTGATATCCGCCATACTGAAGCCCTGAATCAAAGGCTCCTGGGAGGAGTCAAAGACTGCCTTCCAGAGATAAAAGGCCACAAAAGCCCCCATGACATCACCAATCCGATAGAGAATAAAGTTGACTCGATAGCTAATCAACTCCTGAATCCCTGCATTGATAAAGGGTTTATAACGTCTCCACAATTTGACCATCTTAGAGCTCCTTTCGATAGAAGCGACGGATAATATCTTCAATATCTGTATCTACCATCTTCAAATCACGGACTTCAAAATCAGATAAGGTTTGCTTGATAATATCGGCCGACTGGTAGCGGGAACTATCGAATTCAATATTGAGAGTATTTCCTTGTCTATCAATGGACATATCAGGCAAGCCCTCATAATGAGAGACGAGATGACTTTGACCTGGTGTCAGCTCAAAGGAGAGAGTCTTCATCTTGCCAAAGGTCTCCTTGAGCTGGCTAACCGTTCCATCAAAAATCTCTTGCCCCTTATCAATCATAAAAATCCGATCACAGAGTTGCTCAATATCACTCAAATCATGAGTAGTCAAGAGAATAGTTGTCTCTTCCTCCTGATTAATCTGGGTGATAGCACGTCGAATGTTATCCTTGACCGACACATCCAAACCAATAGTCGGCTCATCTAAAAAGAGAACTTTGGGATTGTGAAGTAAGGAAGCCGCAATATCCGCCCGCATCCGTTGACCTAGTGAAAGAGTCCGCACAGGATCCTTGATAAATTCCTTCAAATCCAAAACTTCATTCAAAAAGTCCATGCGCTTATGGAAAAGCGAGTCCGGTACATCATAAATCTCTTTCAAAACCGTGTAGGTCTCTTGCAGTGCCAAATCCCACCATAGCTGGGTGCGTTGCCCAAAAACAACCCCAATATCCTTGACATAATCTTGGCGATTGTCCTGCGGAATCTTGCCATTAATCCGACAAAAACCAGATGTCGGTTTCAAAATACCTGTCAGCATTTTGATGGTGGTTGACTTCCCAGCACCATTTGCCCCGATAAATCCTAGAATCTGCCCTTTTGGAACTTCAAAAGTTAAATCCTTGACCGCTTCAAAAGTCTGCTTTTCAGGATGAACAAAGGAGCGCAAGGCTCCCTTTAACCCCGGCTCCTTAACTGTCTTCACAAAATTTTTCTGAAGATGTTGCACTTCTATCATTGCCATATCTATCTCCCTATCGTAAGAAGCAACATTGTATTTTTGACTACAAATATTCTAAATCCTTACTTTCTACACTTTTTCAATATTATTACAGAGGGCTTTATACCAACCTATTATAATCTAATAAAAAAAGGAATGCAAGCGTTTGCTTATTGATTATGAAATTAGAGATTTCTCTCTTAAAATGAAACTTTTAATCAAAAATTCTGTTAAATAGTTTCCTTAAGACACCAAAAAACCTGCCCTTAGGGGCAGGCTACGAATTGTAAAAAGGCAAACTATTTTGATCAATCTCCATCATAATCTCCTAATATTAACTCAACAATTTAATTATATCATGTAAAAACTATATTGCCCCTTCAAACAAAAAATTAATACTAGAAATGAGTGAATTGTTTTGTTTACATTAAACACTTTTCCAAATAAGAGAACCAAAAAAAGACCTACCCTTACGGATAAGCCTTCTTACATGTTTATTTCTTTATTCAATCACTTGAGTTTCAGCTAATTTCTTGTACCAATGTGCAGATTTCTTAGGATAACGTTCTTGTGTATCGAAATCAACGTAGAAGAGTCCGTAACGTTTTTCATAACCATTAGACCATGAGAAGACGTCCATGAGTGACCAAATGAAGTAGCCTTTGACGTTTGCACCATCGGAAATCGCATCAGACAAGACTTCCAAATGTTGTTTCACATAATCGATACGGCCATCATCGTAAACAGTGTTGTCCACAAACTCATCTTTGTAGCCCAGTCCGTTTTCAGTGATGTAGATTTTCTTATAGTTTGGATAATCCGCCTTCACACGCATGATCTGATCATATAGCCCTTGAGGATAAATGATCCAGTCCCAGTCAGTGCGAGGTACATAGTCAGGAGCTACACGACGACCAACACCTTTAATTTGGTACTTAGAGCTTCCTTTTTCCCCTTTACCATTGTGGATGATTTCAGTTTCACCATCAAATGCTTCCATCCAATCACTCATGTAGTAGTTAATTCCAAGGAAGTCATTCAGGTCTTTAGCTGCTTCAAGTGCCACAAAGTCTTCGTCTCGAAGATCCAACTCACCACCATTAACTGAAAGAATGTGGTTTACACCTTCCATGGTTTTATCGGAATAGTGTCCAAGGTAGGTTGCATCTAGAATAAACTTGTTATGGATGATATCTTCCAATTCAGCCGCCCGAACGTCTGCTGGATTTTCTGGATCCAACGGATACTTAGTTGGAAGGGCGTGAACAACTCCAATTTCACCTTCATACCCTTTGTCTTTATACAATTTCACAGCACGCGCATGAGAAACCATCATATTGTGGTGTGATTGGAACACTTTGGCAAGATCATACTGAATGCCTGGTGGGAATTTACCGACTAAGTATTGACCATCACCGATTGGGCCAATTTCATTGAAGGTTGTCCAGTAGTTGACTTCTGGGAACTCTTCAAAACAGAAGGCAGCATAATCTACGAAGTGTTCGATATTTTCACGATTCAAGAAGTCTCCGTTTGAGTGAAGAGCTTCCGGAGTATCAAAGTGGTGAAGAGTTACGAATGGTTCTACATGACGTTTATGACATTCTGCAAATAACTTATGATAGAATTCTACCCCTTTTGGATTGACTTCACCATAACCAGTTGGGAAAATACGTGACCAAGCAATAGAAATACGAATTCCGTTTACGCCATATTCTTCCGCCAACTGTAAGTCTACTGGATATTTATGGTAGAAATCGCTTGCTGGTTCTGCTGTATACCAATAGTTATCAGCTAAGTATTTGTCCCAAGCAACTGGTCCTTTTCCGTCAGTATGAGTAGCTCCTTCTGCTTGATAGGCAGCCGTTGCCCCACCAAAAATAAAATCTTTAGGAAGTGTTTTTGTCATTTTTTCACCTATTTCTTGATTGGATAAAATGAAAAGTGAGGGGAGAGGAGTTAGTGAGCCATCCATCTCCATCTCACTTCTTGTTCCAAGCCACCGAATTGTGACATGAGGAGGTAAAAACGATATATTTTTACCGACGAATTAACAAGTCGATTAGGAAAATCGCCATAGCGATTTCCGTTACGATAGGAGACTGTTTCACAGTCCCTATCGTTAATCGAATTGAGCTTGAACAAAGGCTAGAGCACCTTGTCCATCGCGTGTCAATTTAATGTACTGAGCACCTTCTGTCTTCGCCAATTTGATGCCTAGTTTATCTGTTTCAGCTTTCATATCCTCAAAGTTGGAAGCAACTTGAGGCGCCAAGATAACAAGGTCAAATTCTGGCAACATTTCACGGTGAGCACCGTAGCCACCGGCTGCCGCTTTGACAGGAACCTTGTATTCTGCCGCAGCCTTGTTCAAAGCATTTGCAAGGAGTCCACTAGTACCGCCCCCGGCACAGAGAACCAAGACATTAGTTTCTTCTGTAATGGTATTTTCAGCTGGTGCATCTTCAACACCTGCTTTTTCAAGAATTGCATCTGCTTTGTCAGTATTGAAGTTTGCTGCTACTTTTTCTTTCAATTCATCATTGGCTTTTCCAGAACGTTCCTCTTCAAGAATTTGCTCATCGTACACCTTCACAAATGGGTAGTAAATAACCACGTCTACTACTACTAGAAGAGCAGCAAGGATGAATGAAAGAACTTGGAAGTTTGTACCAAGGACAATCCCCAAAGGTCCAGGAGTAACCCATGGAAGGTTAGCCGTGAAGGAGTTCATTCCCAAGGTATCAACAAAGAATTTGAAGATCCAAACGTTGGCAATTGGTGCAAAAATAAATGGAATAAAGAAGATTGGATTTAATACAATCGGTGCACCAAACAAGATTGGCTCATTTACACCAAAGAATGTAGGTACAACGGATGCACGACCAATTGCACGGTTCCGTTCTGATTTACACAACCACATAAAGAGGAATGGAACAATCAAGGTTGCACCGGTACCACCCATGGTAACGATAAACATTTGAGTACCAGAAGTAATAACCTTATCTGCATGTTGACCAGCTTGAGACAGAGCCAAGTTAGCATCGATATTCGCGTAAGTGATCGCTGCAATCGCAGGCTCTACGATAGAAGGGCCGTGGATTCCCACAAACCAGAAGAAGGCATACGCACCAAAAATAAGCGTAATTCCAAGATAGCCATCTGCAGCTGAGAAGAGAGGCGCAAGAAGAGTACCAATAGATTCAGCTACTGTTACACCAAGACTACCCTTCACAATCAGTTCAAGTCCATAAAGGAGAACGACGGATACAGTGAATGGGATCAAGTCTTTAAATACTTGAGAGATATTTGGTGGAACTTCGTCTGGCATGCGAATAGTAACATTATTTTTCACGCAGACTTTGTAAACATTAACGGTAACGAAGGCTGCAATAAAGGCTGTCAAAAGACCTTTTGTTCCCATGAAGGCAGTCAGAAAACCGCCTTCTTTCGCTGGTTCAGCTGCCATTAGAAGGAAACCAACCATAGATGCCAACATGGTTGACAAGAAGTTGATCTGGTTTGTTGCAGGTAAATCACGGTTGACAGAATCTGTCAAAGCTTTGGCTGTGGTTCCACCTACGAAGAAAGCCAAAATTCCCATCGAATAGCTATAAGGTGTCATCAAGAAATTCTCAATTTCTTTTGACCAATGGAAGCCCCATGCATTTGGAACATAGGCAATCAAGATAAAGATAGATGAGAATAAGATGACTGGCATCCCCGCGATAAATCCATCACGAATCGCACGCAAATATTTATTACGAGAAATCTTCTCGAAGAAAGGTTTTCCTTTCTCAATTAATTCAATTAATTTATGCATTATTTAGCTCCTCTTTTGTATAGTTCAATGAGATGATGAATCACATCTTTTAATAGGATCGTTGTCATTAAGTGGTCCTGTCCATGCATCATGGTAATGCTGTAGGGGAGGTCTTCTCCTGCTGCTTCTTGCGCTAGCATAGTTGTTTGAGACTTGTGAGCCTCTGCGATACAGCTTCCTGCTTCTTCTACCAAGCTTTCCGCTTGAGCGAAGTCACCCTTCTCAGCCGCCTTGAGGGCCTCCAAGAGTTTAGAACGAGCATCCCCTGCATACGCAACGATCTCAAAACCTAATAGTGTCATTTCTTCTTTGGTCACGACCAATTCCTCCAATTTGAATTTCTTAATTTTTAAAAGTTGTTACAATAAACGTTGAATGTGCAAGACCAGATAGACCCGTTCACTCTTGTACAAGTCAACCCCGGTCTCCCTAGAAATCACATCATAAATCTTGGAACCAATCTCAAAGGCTTTAGGATAGGAGCTTTTGATATGTTCCTCCATATCTAGAAGCGATTGATTATCATCCCGATTGCGATCCAGGTAATCCAAGAAGTAGTTAAGATGAATCATGAAACGATCATAAAAGTTGTTGTTGGTCTCGGTTCGTTTGATTGAATAACTATCCAAAACCTCTTCCACACCTTTTAAGATTTCTTTGCGCTGGTCCATGGAATCCACGACCTCCGCTCCATTTTCACCTTCTGCGTTGATGAAATGATAGGCGATACGAGTGACCTCATCTTCAGGGAAGCTAGTTGTGAGCTTCTCCCGATAGATATCAACTGCCTCTTTGGCAATCTCAAAAGCCACTGGATAGTTTTCTGAGATATCCAAAAGATTACTTTCCTTATACCTGCCTTGAGTCACTGCCTGGTATGAGCAAAACATGTGGTCGGTCAAGGTCACATAGATATATTCTTGAACGGGGTAGTGATACTTTTTGCTCAAGTAATCAATCATCTCGTAGGTCACTGTGATGAAGTCTAATGGAACATCTTTTAACAGGGTCATAAAGTTCTCTCGGGATTCCTCTGTTTTCATCCGAAAGAGCTTTTCTACCTTTTCTTTAGGGACTAGGTCGCCCTTCTTTTTGCCAAAAACAATTCCTTTTCCAATGACAATCAGTTCTTCCCCTTTGTCATTCCTCACCAGAGCAACATTGTGATTGAGTGGATTTAAAATCCGATACATGGTACTCTCCTTGCTAGTTTATTTAAGGTTAAGGGTATAAAAAATGACCACAAATGAGATCAGAGAGGGTTCTCCCCGATTCATCTGTGATCATGCGTAATCTAACTTACTAACACTCACCTTGTATTCACTTATAGATTTAGTATAGCACACGCTTTTGTTTTTGTAAACCCTTTCTTAACAACTTTTTAACTTTTTTGTTTTTTCCTAACAAATAGCTGTTTATAGCTGTCTTCTCTGGGCTCTTCAAGGAAATTCGAACGCCCATTGTTAAAGGAGTAGTCTACACTGTTAAATACGTTCTTTCCAAGAAGTTGCGACTTGGTCCAAGACTTGGTTGAGTTCTTCAATGTTGCGACGACCTTCGGTACGCAACCATTCACGAGCTGCTTCTTCCCCATTCTTGATGTAGGCTTCAACTGATCCAGCCCAAGTTGCACGGCCACAAAGGACCCCGTTGAAGTTCGCTCCTGCTTCATGCGCAAAAACTAAGGTTTCTTGGAAGAGTTTAGCAGAAACACCTGCACTCAAGTAGATGTATGGAAGGTTAGTTGCTGCTTCTTGTTCTTTAAAGAAGGCTGCAGCTTCTTCACGACTATGCACGATTTCACCATCACCAAAGCCTTCTACGTATTTGACGTTGACAGGAACTTCTACCTTCAAAACATCGATGTTAAAGCGGGGGTCTGAGAAGACTTTCATCGCTTCGATGACTTTGCGAGGTTTCACTTTAGCGTATTCTACAGAACCTGCATCAGCGATTGTTTCATCGTAAGCCAAGATTTCAAGGAAGAATGGAATTTCTTCTGCCGCACATTCTGAACCGATGCGTTCGATGTAAGCTTGTTTTTCTTGGTTGAGTTCATCAGCACTATCCACATCATAGTAGAGCAAGAATTTCACTGCATCTGCACCTTGTTCTTTGATGCGTTTAGCTGACCAAAGGTTGAGGCAGTCTGGTAGACGCTTGGTGCTTGAAGTGTCGTAGCCTGTTTTTTCATAAGCCAACAAGAGCCCTGCTTCCGCATCCAAAACCTTAGTCGCTGGAAGTCCATACTCAGGGTCCAAGAGCATAGAAGATGCGAATGGTGTCAATTCTTCAGCCACTAGGACCTTCAACTCTTCCATTTGAGCAACGGTTGGTTCTGTGTCTTGATACTGAGCCATGAGGCGTTTCAAAGCGCCGCGTTGGTCAAAGGCCAAGGCTGAGATCACACCCTCTTTGGTGCTCAATTTTTCTAAATAGTTGCGTTTTTGTTCTGTTAATACCATCTTATACCTCTTTTACATTTATCTGTTGATACAAATCATCATAGCGATGAATATTGATATGGCCTGTCGTTGCTTCTTGAGCATTCAACATGCCAAGGACATTGGCTTTGGTTAAAAGTGCTTGGTCGTCTTCCTGATGATAGAGAGCTGAGGCAATCCCAGCAACTGTCGAATCACCAGATCCCACTGGATTAACCACTTCAATTTTTGGAATATCCACTTTATAGAAGACATCACCATGTTTGGCAAAGGCACCGTCAGCTCCTAGGGAGACGATGACCCAGTCAATCCCTTTAAACAAGTTAGATTGAAGGACCTCTTTTAATTGATCCAGATCCTTGGTCACCTCGTAGCCCAAGAGTTGAGACAATTCTTCATTATTGGGCTTGATAACCGTTGGTTTAATAGAAGCTGCTAGAGCTTTTTCCAAGGAAACACCTGAACAATCAAGAACAACTGGTTTTCCTGCCTTCTTAGCACGCTCGACTAATTTCACATAATAATCAACTGGTAAACCAGCTGGTAAACTTCCTGAGATAGCAACAACTGCTACATCTAGAAGCAAAGCTTCAAAGTGAGCCAGATAGGCTTGCCCTTCTTCTTCAGAAACAGACGGACCTTTTTCCAGGATTTCAGTTTGTTGTCCTTCGTGAAGGATCGCAATACAATTCCGGGTCTCCCCTTGAATTTCAAAGAATTCTTTGCCGATTTCCTGATTTAGATGGTCCAAGATAAATTGGCCTGTTGAACCACCAATCAGACCAGTTGCCGAGACAGGATCTCCAATCTCTGCAAGGACCCGTGTGACATTGAGTCCCTTACCACCTGCGGTTTTGCTTACCTTGTCAACTCGATTGACCGTATCCAAGTGTAAAGTTTCTAATGGATAGGAAATGTCGATTGAAGGGTTCATAGTTACCGTTAAAATCATAGACTCACCTCTTAGTCGTGGTATTCCCCACGATCCCATTTTTCAAGGAATTCTGTGAAGAAATCCTCATCTTCTTGATGGTCGTTGTGGGTTTCCAAATGTTGAATCTTGGCAATCAATTTCTTGTTTTCTTCACTTGGTTTGTATTCCGCATGGATGAAGGCTTCCAAAATGTCACACATCAGAAGTTCTCCTGTGACCTTCCCACCAAAACCAATCACGTTGGCATTGAGTTCTTCTTTCGCATAAAGAGCAGAGGTCATATCGCGGACCAAGGCTGAACGGACACCCGGAACCTTGTTAACCGCGTTGTTAATCCCAACACCAGTTCCACAGATACATACACCAAGATCTGCTTGACCACTCACTACTGCTTCCCCAACCTTCTTCCCAAAAATTGGATAGTGGGTCCGAGCATGGTCATAGGTTCCGAAGTCAAGGACTTCATAGCCTTTTGATTTCAAAAACTCGGAAACAGCCATTTTTTCATTTGTGACAATATGGTCACATCCAATTGCAATTTTCATTTTTCGTCCCCCCTTAGCACATCTTGTTGAGCATATCGACACGGATTTGGTGGCGACCACCGTCATACTTACCATTCACAAAACCTTTGGCAATATTCTTCGCCAATTGGTCACCTACGATTTGAGCACCCATGGTGATCATACGAGAATTGTTGTGTCCACGGGTCATGTAGGCAGAGCGCTCATCTGAAACTTCTGCGGCAACCATTCCTTTAATTTTAGTCGCTACCATAAATGGACCTGCACCATAAGCATCAATGACAATGCCCAGATTATCTTCTGCTTGTTTGACTTCTTTGGCAACAGCTAAGGTTACATCGACAAAGTCTTGTCCCTCTTCTGTGACATCCAGGACTTGAAAACCTTCCGTTTCCAAATATTCTTTGACTACTTCTTTTAAGCGAATACCTGCTGCATCCGCACCAACTACAATTGCCATATACTTCTCCTTTTTGCATTTCCGTCAACAAAGAAAGTTCTCCTCTTTCTTCATTCGACTTCGTTTTGTTATTCACAAACACAGTATAGCGCTAATTTTGTTTGTTGTCAACTATTTTTGTTTATTTTTTTCATTTTCCTTTATTTTTTATTATTTTTTATCCCTAAATTGTTTGTAATAAACAAAAAAGAGAGAATCGCTCTCTCTTTTCAGTTTATTATTTATACAATCACACGTGTATATTCCTCTAATTCTTCATGTGCTTTCTCAGATGCATCGTCCGTTATCACCGCAGTTACTTTTTTCAAGGAACAGATAGAGGTAAAGTCTTCCTTGCCAATCTTGGAGGAGTCAATCAGTAGGTAAGCTTCAGAAGAACGTTCTAAGGCTAACTTTTGCGTATAGGCTTCTTCAAAAGAAGAGGTCAGAACGCGTCCATCCACAATGCCATTCCCACTAAAAAACATCTTGTGGAAGTACATTCTTTCCATGAGAGTGTTCGTTATCTCGCCAACAAAAGCTTGACTGGTTTCTCGAAGCTCCCCTCCTAAGAGGATTACCTTAAAGCCATCACTTTTCTTCTTTAACAACTCTTGGAAAATCGGCAGACAGTTGGTCACCACACGCAATTCCTTATTATTAATGGCTTCGGAAAGAACCTCAACAGAGGTCCCCGGCCCAAGGAAGATACTCTCACCTTCTTTTATCAGTTCGCTAGCTTTCTTCGCTACCTCACGCTTAGCCAGAATATTCTTGAGTAACTTCTCTTCATGGGGAAGCTCTCGTGAAGGGAGGAATTGGTTACTTTTGGCTCCATTTCGAACACGAATAAGGAGCCCTTGCTTTTCCAATTCAATCAAATCCCGACGGACCGTCATATCCGACACCTGCATACTTTCCATGATGTCTTGAACATAAACGGTTCCAGCCTTATTGACCAGATTGATAATCTCATTCAGTCTTTCCTGTTTTTTCATTTCCTACCTACTTGCATCGTTTTTGTTTATTATAACCTTAAACTGTCAGAATCGCAATCATTTTTTGTTTACAATAAACACTTTTCCAAATCAAAGAACCAAAAAAGGCTTATCCTTGCGGATAAACCTCTGGTTAATAACGTTTCAAGCAAGATTAAGCTTTGTTTTCGCTACCAAATACGTCGATACGTTCTTCAACTGAAGCTGTGATTGCTTCGAATCCTGGTTTTAAGAATTTACGTGGGTCGAAGAGTTTCTTCTTGTCGTATTCTGCTTCGTTTGCATCGTATTCACGTACGAATTGACGAGTTGCGTTAGCGAATGCGATTTGGCACTCAGTGTTAACGTTAACTTTCGCAACACCAAGTTTGATAGCTTCTTGGATTTGCTCATCAGGGATACCTGAACCACCGTGCAATACGATTGGGAATCCTGGAAGAGCTTCTGTCAATTTCTTCAAGTGATCAAGGTCAAGACCTTCCCAGTTTGCTGGGTATGGACCGTGGATGTTACCAATACCTGCTGCCAAGAAGTCGATTCCTGTAGCAACCATTGCTTTAGCATCTTCGATTGGTGCCAATTCACCTTTACCAACGATACCGTCTTCTTCACCACCGATTGTACCAACTTCAGCTTCAACTGAGATACCTTTAGCGTGAGCTTTTTCTACAACTTCTTTCGCCAATTTAAGGTTTTCTTCAACTGGAAGGTGTGATCCGTCGAACATGATTGAAGTATAACCAACTTCGATACACTCAAGAGCATCTTCATAGTGACCATGGTCCAAGTGGATTGCAACTGGTACAGTGATACCCATTGCTTCAACAAGGTTAGCGATCATGTTGCGAGCTACTTTGTAACCACCCATGTATTTAGCAGCACCCATAGAAGTTTGGATCAAAACTGGAGCTTTTTTAGCTTCTGCTGCACGCAAGATAGCTTGAGTCCACTCAAGGTTGTTTGTGTTAAATCCACCAACTGCGTAACCATTGTCACGAGCTGCTTGGACAAATTTTTCTGCTGAAACGATTGCCATTAGTTGTAGGCCTCCTCTTATTTTTTGTGGTTAAACCACTTACATTGTTTATTTTATCACTTTTTCATTGAAAATGCTAGCTTTTCCTGAACCTTTAAAGCGTTTTCTTCTCTTTCAAGCATTCTTTCTGCTAAATGAACAAGAAAAAAGACAGCCGAAGCTGCCTTTATCATCCGATGCGGAGAGAGGGACTTGAACCCTCACGACCTAAAGCGGTCACAGGATCCTTAGTCCTGCGCGTCTGCCAATTCCGCCATCCCCGCGATTGAGTACCTTACTAGTATATCAATCTTATACTTTCTTGTCAAGATTTTTTTCAAACTTTTTTCAAACTTTGAACTTTATTACAGGGCAAGAAGAGCATTGGCTCCTTCACTTCACTCGCCTGTTCAGATGTTGACAAATCTTCTTTACTGAAGGGCTTCTTTATGGGACTGGAATTGTCTCACTGGTGGTAACCAGATATTTTTCAAATTCTAAATCAGGCATGCAAGAGGCCAAATCTTCCCTGATTCGATTGAGTGCTTCCAAGCGCGTCTCTACAGAGGTCTCTCGATTCCCCTGGATGATAAAGAGGACATTGCGGGTAGTCTCCTCCATCTTATAGCCCTCACCATCTCTCACATCTAGCCAGGCCATAATACCTTGTTGATCTCGGTAGACCGGATCGGTTTCACTAACATGCTTTTCTGTTGATAAGATAGGCAAAAAGGTATCCTCTCTTTGACTAATCGTAAACTCAATGGGTCCCTGTATCTTATCCAAATCATGCCCTCCGATGGCTAGAAAGGAACGAAGACATTCAACATTATAGATATCAATCACACTATTGATCGTCGGAAGGAAGCCACGACTTTGGATATTCTTAATCAAAGCAAGAATTGTCGGCGGGTTCTTCTTGACACTACGCCCCACTTCCTTCAACAAGTCAATGTAGCCTTGTACAACTGCCTCCTCTTTCACCGAGCTGATATCACAATTTAAAGCCCAAGCTTCCATCTCCTTCTTTTTAGATAAAAAATCTGCAGATAAGGGAGCTTGCGGATCCACCTGTTTGGCCACTCCTATTACAACTGTCTCAATCCCCAAATCCACCAAACTTTGATCAAGTATCCAGTCCATATCCCCTTCCTCCTTCTGCGCTAGGTTAGACTTACACCCTCATTATACTCCTCCTTGAACCATCCTTCAAGTAAAGAAAGAGAGTTGGACAGAAATCGGTAATTCGTTAGAATTCGATTTCGTCGTCCAACCTCCGCACAGTTGAGTAGGGCTATAAAAGCTGATGAAATCAGCGTAGTAGAGTCCACTCAACCACTGCGTCTTGCTCGACAATCCAAATAAACATAGAAAGAGGCTAGGAATTTTGTCCCAGCCTCTTTGGATTATTCTTCTTCTTCGTAAGACTCTTCTTCGTCTTCTTCGTCACTTAACTCAACTTCCTCATCCAACTCATCTGGTGAGATTTCATTAATTTCAGCATCATAAGCTTCCACTTCATCCTTCTCATCTTCTGGGTTTTCATCATCGTAAGTAAGCGCTGGATCTGCTTCATAGACATCTTCGTCTTCTGGATCATCCGCATTGTAATCGATCGCGTCTTCGTCTCCGTCCATAAAGGCATTGACACGTTTTTTCTTACGTTTCTTAGGTTCTTCGTCTTCATCTGTTTCTTCAAGAGCGATGATTTCTTCATCTACCTCATCAATCGCATACCATGAGCGAAGTCCCCATTTGTTATCCCCTAGTGGGATAAAGCTTCCATCCACATTCAATTCCGTATAGAATAATGGAAGAGCTTCACGAATTTCACTGTTTGATTTTTCGAGGTAGTTTTGAATTTCATTGACCAGGTCATTGAAATACATTTCATGATCACGGCCACGTGACTCCAAAATCGCACGGGCTACTTCAATCATTGAAAGTTCACTTTTTTCTTGTCCAGCAAATACTTCTAATTCCAAGGTAGATCTCCTTCATTTTTATCTCAAGGCAACACTCTTTTTCATTAAAAAAGAGGATACCCCTAGAATATATCATTTATCGTTACACTCTATTGTACGATAATTTTCCCCTTTCGTCAAAGGAAAATTCCGCGCCAATAAGAAGAGAAAAGCCGGGACACATGGCCTCAGCTTTTCCTCTTATGACTTCTTTCCATCAAGATGGAAGATCATCTTTTTATTTTACTTTCGCAGTGCTTGTGATCACTTCAACAGCTTTCTTCACAGCGATATCGTGTTTCAACATTTCTGGTGAAAGCAAGCTACGAACTTGTTCAACTGGCATGTTGTAGTCTGCTGCCAATTGTTCGATTTCAGCAGTTACTTCTTCGTCAGTTGCTTCGAAGCCTTCTGCTTTAGCAACTGCTTCTACGACAAGGTTTGTCTTAGTACGTGCTGCTGCATCTGCTTCATATTGTTTGTGAAGATCTTCTTGAGTTGTTCCAGTGATTTGGAAGTACATGTCTGGAGAGATTCCTTGACGTTGCATGTTTCCAAGGAATTCATTTACAGCACGGTGTACTTCTTCATGGATCATTTCTTCTGGAAGGTCAACGATTTCTGCGTTTTCTACTGCAAGGTCAATCGCTGCTGACTCAACTGCATCTTTGTAAGCTTCTTCTTTCGCTTCAGCCAACTCTTTGCGGTATTTTTCTTTCAATTCAGCAAGAGTTTCAACTTCTTCGTCGATGTCTTTTGCCAATTCATCGTCAAGAGCTGGTACTTCTTTTGCTTTTACTTCGTGGATCGTTGTCACGAATTTTGCTTCTTTACCTGCAAGGTCAGTTGCTTGGTAGTTTTCTGGGAAAGTTACGATGACATCAACTGTCTCACCAGCTGAGTGTCCAACCAATTGGTCTTCAAAACCTGGGATAAATTGACCTGAACCAAGTCCAAGTGAGAAGTTATCTCCTTTTCCTCCGTCAAACTCAACACCGTCAACAGAACCTACAAAGTCGATCACAACAGTATCACCTTCAGCTGCTGGTCCTTCTTTGATTACCAATTCAGCCAAGTTGTTGCGTTCGCGTTCGATACGTGCATCTACATCTTCATCTGTTACTTCTTTAGAAACTTCTACAGATACTTCAAGGTCTTTGTAAGCACCCAATTTTACTTCTGGTTTTGTAACAACATTTGCTGTCAATGTCCAATCTTGACCTTTTTCCATTGATACAACATCAAAAGTTGGTTGAGCAACCACTTCAAGACCCGCTTCTTTTACTGCTGCTTCATAAGCTGCTGGAAGAAGATCGTTCAAAGCATCTTGATAAAGTGATTCTTCACCAAAACGTTGGTTGAAGATCGGACGTGGAAGGTGACCTTTACGGAATCCTGGTACGTTCAAGTTTTTCTTAACAGACTCAAACACGCGGTCTAAAGCTGGTTTAATTTGTTCTTGACTAATGGTGAAAGTCAATACACCGCGGTTTGTTTCTTTGTTTTCAAATGATACAGACATTCTGTCTCTCCTTAAAATAATATAGTCATTCCTAATAATTTTACCATAAAACTTCGAAAATGCAAGTTTTTGGGCATCTTGGTTTTGTGGAAACTGCTTCTTTTTAGAAGAATTTTATAGTGGTTTCTGGAGACCCAAAGATTAAAAATCTCTTTCCTATCTCAAAATTTGTCCCGGAACAAAAAAACTAGTCCATGCCTGAACTAGTTTCCTTCCTATTAGGACTTCCGAAGCGAATCTTCTTGGTAAGTAGCACGCGCCCCACCGATTAACTTTGGACGACTGGCTAGAGCCGTTACATGAGCACCACCCAATTCTTTCAAGACAGGGCGAACGGGGACTTGCACATGCTTGACATGCATGCCGATAGAGGTATCTCCAATATCCAAACCAGCCTGAGCTGTGATAAATTCAACTTCGACTGGGTCTTTCATATAACCGAAGGCTGCCAACTGTCCGGCACCACCCGCATGGAGGCTCGGTAGTACATTGACGATTTCTAAGTCTTTCTTTTCTACTAATTCACGTTCGACCACCAGAGCGCGGTTAAGATGCTCACAACCTTGGACAGCTAAGTAAATCCCTTTGGGAGTTAGGGTATCTAGGATGGTTTTCACAATGGCTTGTCCAATCTCTAGGCTTGAGTTCTTCCCGATACTTGCGCCAGCGACTTCACTGGTGGACAGGCCTAATACGAGGATTTGTCCCTGATGCAGATTGGCCTTGGATAAAAGATCCAGCAAAATCTCCTGGGTTTCTCTTTTTAATTGCTCTAACTCCATCCTCTAATTCCCCTTCTTTGGCAAGAAATGGTACAGAGCATATCCCAGAGCCATCCCAACGAAGTTTTGAACCAGATTATGAGGAACCTCTTCAATGGCCGCTACCCAGGTATTTCCTAAAAAGAGCGCTGATGCTAGGGCATAGCCACCTACCATGATAACCGTTCCTAGAAGCAGACCGATGTAACGGGCTTTTCCTTTAAAGCCAGCAAAGTAACCTTGAGCTCCGTGGAAAAGGAGACTAAAGAACATCCATTGAGGATAGCCAGAGAGGAGGTCTAAGAGAAAGGCACCAAGACCACCGACCACTGCTCCTTCTTTGCGCCCCAGATAAAAGGCGGTAAAATAAACGCCCAGATCCAGCAAGGTCACCATCCCGGTTGGAGTTGGCAACTTGGTGTAATAGCCCAGCACAACTGTCAAGGCGGTTAAAATGGCTAAATGCGCGATTACTTGGGTACGGTTATTGGTCATATTGAACTACTCCATATTGATCTGATTTTTGAATGGCTTGGTAGACGAACGCTTTTGAAGCCTTAACAGCTTCTAACGTTGCCTTCCCTTGAACTAACTGGCTTGCAATGCTAGAGGCAAAGGTACAACCAGCTCCTGTATTATTCTTTTCTAAAACGTCTTCTTCGAAGACCGTAAAGTCTTGGCCGTCATAAAAGACATCGATGGCTTTTTCCTTGTTAAGGCGGTTGCCCCCTTTGACCACGACAGTCGCTGCTCCAAATTCATGGAGCTTGCGAGCTGCCTCCTTCATATCGTCGAGCGATTGAATCTTGCTTTGGGTCAAGATTTCAGCTTCTGGTAAGTTTGGCGTGATGATGGTCACATAAGGGAAGAACTTGATCAGTTCATCTCGAAGGGCTGATACTTCCACGTCATGAGTTTCCTTGCAGACCAAGACAGGGTCTAGTACCACAGGAATCTCCGCATGGGCTTTGACATAGTCCAAGGCTAAGTCTGCCACTTCAACATTTGGCAAGAGGCCGAGTTTAATAGCAGAAAAAGGAACATCCTTGAGAGAGTTGAGCTGTTGAGCAAAGGTCGTCGGATCCACCGGAATCACTTCAAAACCGTGCTCCGTCATAGCGGTCAAACAAGTCACTGCTACAAAGCCATGCTGTTTGTTGGTTGTATAGGTGGCCAGGTCAGCGTGAAGACCTCCCCCACTAAAAATATCATTTCCTGAAATAGCTAGAATCAATTCATTACTCATAACGGATCTCCTTTAAATATAAGCCATTTGGCGCTGCTGTAGGACCAGCTAGATTGCGGTCCTTTTTTTCTAAAATCAAGTCTATTCGATCCACCGGCATTCGTCCATTGCCAATCTTCAACAAAGTCCCCACCATATTGCGGATTTGCTTGTAGAGGAAGCCATTGCCCGAAAAGGTAAAGAGAAGACGATGATTTGCCACATCCTCAACCAAGCGAGCCTCTGTAATCGTACGAACCTTGTCTTCCACACTGGTTCCCGAAGCTGTAAAGCCGGTGAAATCATGGGTTCCCTCCAACTTTTGGATGGCTGCTTGCATCTTTTCCACATCCAAGGGATAGGGGTAGTGGGTGGCATAGTGGCGCATCATGGGGTTCTTGGGACGACCATAATCCACGATGAATTCATAGGTCTTGCTGTGCTTCTGGTAGCGTGAGTGAAAGTCATCTGTTACTTGCTCCACCCGGATAAAGTCAATGTCCTCTGGGGTCTGGGTATCGAGGGCGAAGCGGAGCTTCTCCTCATCCCGCGGCTGGGGGAGATCAAAATGGATGACCTGCCCGAGGGCATGGACACCTGCATCTGTCCGGCCTGCTCCATGGATGGTCACAGGATTTCCTTGATTGAGACGCATCAAGGTCTTCTCGATTTCTTCTTGCACACTACGGGCATGCGGTTGGCGTTGGAAACCAGCAAATAGAGTTCCATCGTAAGAAATAGTTGCTTTGTATCGTGTCATGTTTTTATTTTATCAAGTTCATCCGAGCTGAACAAGGCGGAAAAGAGAGAACTGTCCGGGTACAGTTTCTGAAACAAAAAAAGAACCAAGTCTTTCCTCTTCCATATCCGGAAAATAGAAAGACTTAGTTCAATCGGGGGGCTGATTAGTCTTCTTTCCGTCCTTTGAGACTCATCCCTGTCGCTCCTAAGATTGCTCCAAGCAAAGCCAATCCTAAAATAGACTCTTGTCCAGTCTCAGGAAGCTGATGACTAGACGGTGTTTGATCTTGCATCGGTGTTAGCTTAGCCTCTTCTACTGTTTTTTGTTCTGAAGCGACTGGAGCTGGTTGAGCGTTCACAAGTGGCTTCACTTCAGGGACTACTGGTCTTACTTGATGATGACCTCCTTGATCAACTTGAGGTAAGTCTGGTTGAGGACTTGGACCATCCTGTAAACCTGGAGTCGGAGTGATCACTTCTGCCTCCTTGGTTCCCACTTCCACAATCTCAGCAACAGCTTCTTTCGAAACTTCAGTTCCTAGCACTTGGCGGCTCTCATCAAGGGCAGAAACCGCAACAAATTCACGCTGCTGGCCTTTGACACCTGCTTGAACCACTTTTCGTTCACCCTTGGCTAGTTCTGGATTGGTCCGTTCAACAACTTCAAAATCCAGTTCTTTTTCGACGACTTCCAAGCTTGGTTTGTCTGCTACCAAGGCTCTGACATCATCTTCTGCTTGGCTTCCCACTTGGGTGATTGGTTTCAATTGACTGAGAGCTTGAGTTACCTGTTCAACCTGCTCTGCCACTTTTTCTTGGTGAGCACGACTGATCTTCCAATTTAGCTGGTCTAGCACCGTTGCAAGAGCTGAACGAGATTCCTCAGTGTAGATGGAAAGATCGGTTGGAACATTGGCAAGAGCCGCACGAAGGGCTGTATAGTCAGCTTTGAAGTAGTCCTTATTGTGGTTGGCAAATGCTTCCATGACCTGGAAGACTTCTTCTTCCTTGTATTCATTGGCTGGTTCATCTGCCCAGATTCCCAACATACTTCCGGACACTGGTAATTTCACATCAGGGTATTTGGTTGAAGCTAATTGTTCAAATGGAACAGTTTCTGAATGTTGGATAGCTTTATCGAGTGGATAGCTTTGATCTCCTCTGTGGCCCAAAACATAGTACCAGTCCCCGTTTGTATTGAGGAATTTGTAGCCCTTGTCTGCTAGGTACTGTGGTGATGCGAGGTTATAGCCCCACCATCCTTTAGACCAGTAAGAAATCAAGACGTCCTTGTCAAAGGTAACATCATCTTCGTCTCCATAGTAGAAGCCATCGTTAAAGGCCATTGGTTGCAAGCCTTTTTCACGAGCCATAGCAGCGAGACTATTAGAATAGTCCGCAAATTTACCATAGAGCTCATACCATTTGAGGTAGTACCAGCCTTGGGCATTGGTAGCATCATTGGCGTATTCGTCTGTTCCGTAGTTAAAGATCTTAGACTTGCCTTTGAAATAGTCCATGTACTTGCCAATGAGGGCCTTGGTGAAGTTGACCGCTTCTTCGTTGGTCAAATCCATGGTTGTCTTAGAAACCGTATCAAAGGTCGCTTGCGGATGTTCGATACCTAGTTTTTCCATCGCTACCAAGATAGCATCCATATGACCTGGACTATTGACTGCTGGGATCAAGCCAATTCCTTTAGAAGTCGCATAAGCCAACAATTCGTCCATCTCTGCTTGGGTCAAGGCTTGACCATTTGGATCGTCATAGTAGGCTTTGGTTCCTTCGAGAAGGGCCTGTTTCACGTCATCGCTGGCATAGGTCTTGCCATTAGCTTCCACCGTCATATCATCGAGGACGAAGCGCATGCCATCGTTTCCGACAAGGAGGTGCAAGTCAGAGTAGCCTAGCTCACTGGCCTTGTCCACGATTCGTTTCAGCTGATCCAATGAGAAGTATTTGCGTCCTGCGTCAATGGAAATCACCTTGCTCTTAGCTAGTTTTTCAGCAGCTTCCTTGTCTGCCAACTCTTTGGCATAGCTTTCTGTATAGACCAAGGACTCTTGAGCGGCTTTGAGAGAAGCAATCAGTTCCTTAGCTTCTGCTCGAGTCGTGTCTGTTCCTACTCCTTCTAGCGCCTTTTTTGCTGCTGTAAAGGCTACTAGGGATTCTGGTGTGTAGTGGTCCAAATCAGTTGGAGCTTCCGCCAGAGCTTTTTCAACGACTTCAGGATCTGCTACAAAGTAGTCCGCATTCTTATCCGCAAAAGCGTGCATGAGCTTGAAGAGTAGCTCTTTTTTGTAGGTTGCAGATGGCGTATCTGCCCAGGCAGCTACCATCCCACCAATGAAGGGAACCTTAGCCCCATCATTTTTTTGAACAACATCAATCGCTGACTTGGAAATCCCTTCAAGTCCTTGATCGAGATTGTACCAGCCAGATCCAGCCTTATCCCGGCCGAGGACATAATACCAAGCATCATTGGTATTAAAAATTTGATGGCCTAGTTCAGATAGGAATTTTGACGAAGCCACATCATAGCCGTTCCAACCACCAGTCCAATAGGATACAATGATATCCTTATCAAAGGTTCCGTAGGAGGTATCGCCATTGTAGTAGATACCGTCGTTGAAGGCCATTGGTTTCATCTTGTGTTTTTTCACAATAGCCGCTAGATCATTGGCATATTGGATGAATTTTTCGTAGCCTTTATCTGGATAACCTTCATCTGGCCAATGCTTGCTAGCTTGAAGGACCTGCCAACCATGGGCATCTGTTGCATCATTGGCATATTCGTCCAAGCCGATGTTAAAGATTTCTGTCTTGCCACTGAAATAAGCCGCATACTTGTCCACCAAGGCTTTGGTGAAATCTAGAGCTTTTTGGTTGTCTAAATCGACAGTCCGTTCTGACTTTTTCGTACCAAAGTAATTAAAGTGAGGGTTTTCGATTCCCAATTGCTCCATAGCTGTCAAAATCGCATCCATGTGCCCTGGGCTATTAATCGTTGGAATGACCCCTATTTTCTTGGATTTGGCATAAGCCAAAATCTCATCCATTTGAGCCTGAGTCAAGGCTGTTCCATTTGGATCATCATAGTAGGCTTTGGTTCCTTTTTCTACAGCCTCTTTGACCGCTTGACTTGAGTAGGACGCGTCTCCTACTTGCAAGGACATGTCATCAAGGACAAAGCGCAAGCCGTCATTTCCCACTAAGAGATGCAAATCGGTATAACCTGTCTTGCTGGCTTCATCAATGATTTCCTTGATTTGATCAGGTGAGAAGTATTTGCGTCCCGCATCAATAGAGATGACCTTTTTCTTGGCCAATTTTTCTTCTTGCTCTGGATCTTTAGCGGGTGTTTCAGTCGCTGCTGTTACTGGAACCGGTTGAGCTGTCCCATCAGCTTCTGTAACAGAGATCGCTTCTTCACGAATCAAGCGATCAAGATCGGATGCGCGCAATTCTCGATCAGATAGGGTCGGTTGACTTTGCTCGACGATTGGAGCAGGAACAATTGGTTTTTCTACTACCGGCTGAGCAGTTTCCTCCGTAGCAGACTGAGGCAAGTCTCCTTCACTTGGCTGTGTCGGAAGAGTCGTTGCAGGGCTTTCTGTAACGCTTGGCGTATCTGCTGCTACGACTTGACCGCTGGCAAAAAAGCCAACCAGTACCGAAGCAACTCCTACAGCATACTTGCGAATAGCATAACGTGGTTGATGTGATTTCATCAGGACCTCCTAAAATTTGTTGTGTGTAAACGCTTACTTCCAGTCTATCTAGAAAGCAGGCCCTCGTCAAGGCTTCTTTGAAAGGTTCTTTAATTAAGAGAAGAAGCTATAAAATTTTATCCCTATATTTCATTAAAACTAGCGGACACAAGAAAAAAGAGCTTGGCTGTTAAAACCAAACTCTTTATTATTATTCTTGAAAAACAAAGGCTCTAAGTACCTCATTTCCGTCTCCCGGCGCAGTGGTTGATTGCTCAAAACACTGTTTTGAGGTGGCGGATAGGGATTGCGGAGCAAGGACCTTCCTAATCAACTGAGCGGGGGCACTAAAAAGGTCCTGTGGGCCTTTTTTGCCCGAGCCTTAAAACCGAAAAGCGAGGAAGAAATCGAGACTACGTCTACCGATTTCTGTCTCTTAGCACAGTGGTTGATTGCTCAAAACACTGTTTTGAGGCGGCGAATAGGGATTGCGGAGCAAGGCCCCTTCCTAATCAACTGTGCGGGGGCACTAAAAAGGTCCTGTGGATCTTTTTTGCCCGAGCCTTGAATCAAAAAAGCGAGGAAGAAATCGAGACTGCGTCTACCGATTTCTGTCTCTCGGCGCAGTGGTTGTTTGCTCAAAACACTGTTTTGAGGCGGCAGATAGGGATTGCAAAGCAAGGACCTTCCTAATTGGGCGGGGGTACTAAAAAGGTCCTGTGGACCTTTTTTGCCCGAGCATTAAAACCGAAAAGCGAAGTAGAAATCAAACTCTTCGAGTTACTGATTTCTGTCTCTTAGCACAGTGGTTGATTGACGGTACTTGAACCTTTCGGTTCTTCGTCCAGTCTAATCAACTGTGTGGGGGCAAAACTACGAAATCAAACTCTTCGAGTTACTGATTTCTGTTTTGCTCCCTATATTGCCCAATCTCCGTTGCGGAAGACTGGGACGCGGGTGCCGTCTTCTCGGATGCCGTCGATATCCATTTGGCTTGAGCCGATCATGAAGTCGACATGGACGTCTGAGCGGTTGAGGCCGGCTGCTTCGAGTTCTTCTTCTGTGAACTCTGCGCCACCTTCTACACTGGTTGCATAGGCTGCTCCGATGGCCAAGTGGTTAGAGGCATTTTCATCAAAGAGGGTGTTGAAGAAGGTGATGCCTGACTGTGAAATTGGGCTTGGGTCTGGTACGAGGGCACATTCACCTAAGGCACGCGCTCCCTTGTTTTTGAAGACCAAATCTTTCATGACTTGATCGCCTTTCTCAGCTGTGATGTCCACAATTTCTCCATTTTCAAAGGTCACTTTGATGCCTTCGATGATGTTCCCATTGTAGCTAAGCGGTTTTGTAGAGGTGACATAACCTTCTGCACGACGGAAGTCAGGAGCTGTGAAGACCTCTTCTGTCGGCATGTTTGGCAGGAAGCCTTCGCCTTGGGCATTGATAGCCCCCGCAGATTCCCAGACGTGGTTCTTCGGCAAGCCAAGAGTCAAATCTGTTCCTGGTGCTGTGTAATGAAGGGCTGAGAATTGCTCCTTATTTAGTGTATCTGCCTTGCTCTTGAGAATAGCTGCATGCTCTTCCCAAGCCTTGACTGGGTCTTCTTCGTATACCCGGCAGGTCTTGAAGATTTGATCCCAAAGGAGATCCACTGCTTCTTCGTCGCTCGCCGCATTTGGGAAGACCTTTTTCGCCCATTCTAAACCTGCTGCTGCAGCAACTGTCCAGCTGACCTTGTTGGATTGAGTAGCGATGCGCATTGGTTTCATAGCCATGCCCAAAGCCTTAGCAGAAGCCGAAAGCTTTTCTGCCTCGACACCATTTAAAGCACCTGGATCAGATGAACGCACACCCAAACGACTGGCCTTGTGTTCCAAGAGGTAATTCATCTCTGCAATCTTGTAATCAGGCACGTTGTCCAAGCGATCCATCGGTGCATGGAGGAATTTTTCACGGGTAGTAAAATCATCTGCCCATTGGATGATCACTTCATGCGCCCCCAAGGCATAGGCTTCCTTCACGATCAAGTGAGCCAATTCTCTTTGCTCCACATCGATGTTCAAAGCCAAGGTATGGCCAGGTTGCACGTTGATGCCGTTTGCCACCAACAATTTTGCGTATTTTTCTAAGTTTTCTTTAAAATTTGGTAAAACCATGTTCAATCCTTTTCTATATTAATCCTTTAAGAGTGACAAGAGGTTTGCTATCACTACAGTGGAGCAGACCAGGCCAGTGACTTTTAAAATTGTATCGGTATCTAGCTCTAATTGATAGCTAAATGTTTTTTGAGCAGGTTTGTCTTCTGCAAAAATTTTGACTCTCATCGTTCTATTCCTTTCTTAGCATCCTCCTCGCCTAGATAGAGACGTTGAGCCTCTAGGCTGTTAGTGAGGATATCTACATAAGTTTCATAGTCATCAAGCAAGGGCTTTCCCAAAGAGATATCTAGCTCTGGATTCACATTTTTCCCATAGAGAAAGCAGAGATAAAGACGTTCATTGAGCGTCGGAAAGACTTCTAGAGACATGAGCTCAGCCTGACCGACCCGCTCCCAATCTTGCTCTTGGATATCTGGTAGGATATAGGCTTGGAAGAGTCCCATCAGAGGATTATCCTCTGGTTGGCCACTTTCCTTGTCCGCCTCAACCAAGGAAAGCCGATGACCAAAACCAGCTACTTGGCGCTCCTGTCCCTTCACCGAAACCGTAATCGGATGCCCTCCCATATGGCTATAAATCCATTCTTTAGGCAGCCGATAATCTAAGAGAGGCTCAAGATCTTTGACAATCGTTACAGGACTAGAGCGTAGAAACTGACGAGTGACTGCTTTACAAAAGAGAATATTCTCCTCTTTCAAGGTCACTCCCTTCCAGCTATTTTCCTCCTTAAAATGGTTAAAAAATATCAGATAGGGCTCTCGCACCATTTGTGCTAAGACATAAACACCATTTCGTAGGCGAATGGAAATGACTTTCCCTGACTTCCAGGATGTTGCTCTTTTTTTCTTTTCTATCATTAACCAACCTCAAACCGAGCGAGGATCGTTGATCCATTAAAACAAATCATCAAAGAGACTGAGCTGGTTGTCTTCTGGCATATTGCCAAGGATTCCCATCTCGTCCATCTTTTCTACCAAGGTTGAGGAGACGCCACCACGTTTGCGTAACTCTGTTTTAGAGAGGAATTCTCCTTCTTTGCGAGCTCGCACAATCTGCTTGGCTACGTTCTCTCCCAATCCATCCATGGCGACAAATGGCGGGATAAGGGTGTCTCCATCGATGATGAATTCCGTCGCATCACTGCGATAGAGGTCTAGCTTCCCAAACTTGAAGCCACGCTCCCACATCTCATTGACAATTTCAAGGGTGGTGTAGAGGTCAATCTCCACATTGGAAGCTTCGTTGTTCTTACGTTTTTCAGCAATCTCCTTCATCCGCGCTTTCACAGCTTCTAGGCCTGCGCCCATGGTCTTGATATCAAAGGCCTTGGCCCGAATGGAGAAGTAAGCACAGTAATAGTAGAGAGGATGGTGCACTTTGAAGTAAGCCACCCGTAAGGCCATCATAACGTAGGCAGCCGCATGGGCTTTGGGGAACATATACTTGATTTTTCCACAAGACTCGATGTACCATTCAGGGACATTGTTAGCCTTCATGGCCTCGATATAGCCATTGCGCTCCTCTTCAGGAATCTTGAGCCACATGCCTTTCCGCACCCGCTCCATGATGGTAAAGGCCATTTTTGGATCTAGGCCAGCGTGCATGAGGTAAACCATGATGTCGTCCCGACATCCGATAACGGTTGATAGGTCGGCAATTCCTGCCTTGATCAAGTCTTGGGCATTTCCCAACCATACGTCGGTACCGTGAGACAAACCAGAAAGCTGAAGCAACTCGGCAAAGGTCGTCGGATGGGTTTCATCCACCATTCCCCGAACGAAGTTGGTCCCAAACTCTGGGATTCCCAGCATACCAGTTGAGGTACCGATTTGCTCCGGTGTGACTCCTAGGATATCGGTTCCTGAGAAGAGGGCCATAACACCTGGATCATCCATAGGGATATCATTTGGATCAATGCCTGACAAGTCCTGGAGCTTCCGAATCATGGTCGGATCATCGTGTCCCAGAACATCGAGCTTGAGGACGTTCTCGTCGATATCGTGGAAGTTAAAGTGGGTGGTCTGCCATTCGGCTGTCACATCATCGGCTGGGTACTGCACAGGAGTGAAGTCATAGACGTCCATATAGTTTGGAATAACAACGATTCCCCCTGGGTGCTGACCGGTCGTCCGTTTAACCCCAGCAGCTCCTTGAGCTAGGCGTTCCACCTCTGCATCCCGGTAGTACTTGCCATAATCCCGCTCATAACCCTTGACAAAGCCATAGGCCGTCTTAGCAGCCACAGTACCAACCGTTCCTGCCCGGAAGGCATATTCTTCCCCAAAGATATCCCGGACATCCAAGTGGGCACTCGGCTGGTCCTCCCCTGAGAAGTTCAAATCGATATCGGGTACCTTGTCTCCATCGAAACCAAGGAAGGTTTCAAAGGGAATATCCTGTCCATTTTTGCTGAGCTTGTGACCACAGTTTGGGCAGTCTTTATTAGGCATATCAAATCCGGAACCATAGGAACCATCGGTGATAAACTCACTGTACTGACACTGACCACAGACATAGTGAGGAGAAAGAGGATTAACCTCGGTAATCCCGATCATGGTCGCCACGAAACTGGATCCGACAGACCCCCGTGAACCCACCAGGTAGCCCCGTTCATTGGAACGATGCACCAAGAGTTGGGAAGCCAGATAGATCACGGCGAAGCCATTCCCAAGGATAGAGGTCAACTCTTTTTCAATCCGTAGATCGACAATATCTGGTAGCGGATTGCCATAGATTTCAAAGGCCTTCTGATAGGTCAATTCGGCAACTGTCTCTTCGGCCTTGTCGATAAATGGCGTATAGAGGTCGCCCTTGACCACTTCAACGGGTTCGAAGATTTCTGCCAGTGCGTTGGTATTTTCGATGACCAATTTTCGCGCCAAGTCTTCTCCTAGAAAGGCAAATTCATCCAGCATTTCATTGGTTGTGCGGAAATGAGCTTTCGGTAGGGGTGCTGGTTGAGCATTTTCTCCATGACCGATGGTCCGGTTGATCATAGCTCCTTGTCCGAGACTGCGGACAATAATTTCCCGATAGATTTCTTCTTCAGGCTCTAGGTAGTGGACATTTCCTGTTGCCAGGACCGGTTTGCCAAGGCGATCTCCCACCTCAATCAAGCTCTTGATGATGGTCTGGAGCTCGTCCATGTCTTTGACCTGCTCTTTGGCAATGAGAGGCGCATAGATGGCTGGAGGCATCACCTCAATAAAGTCATAATACTTGGCTACTTCGACTGCTGCGTCAACTCCTTGAGAAACGACCGCGTCAAAGACCTCTCCTTCAGAACAAGCCGATCCCAGGATCAAGCCTTCTCGATGGGCATCTAAAACTGTCCGGGGAATCCGAGGAACACCCTCAAAATATTGAGTATTGGAAAGAGAGACTAATTTGAACATATTTTTCAAGCCGGTCTGGTTCTTGACATAGATGGTCGCGTGTTTGACACGTGCCTTTTTATAGGAATCTGGACTAATTAGATCCACATTCAACTTGGCTAGATTGGTCACGCCATGTTTTTCTGCGACATCCTTGATAAAGATAAAGAGCAAGCGACCTGTCGCTTCCGCGTCATAGTTGGCCATGTGGTGATGTTCCAAGGCAACGCCGAAGCGCTTGGTCAAGGGACCCAAACCATGACGCTTGTACTCTGGATAAAGGTTGCGAGCGAACTCTAACGTATCAATCACTGGCTGAGTGATTTTTGGAAGGCCATGACGCTCATAGTTGGCATTCATGAAGCCCACGTCAAAGGTGGCATTATGGGCAACCAACACCGCATCCTGACAGAATTCCTGGAACTCCTCTAGGACTTGTTTCAAAGGTTTGGCATTGCGAACATGATCGTCAGTAATGCCTGTCAGGTCCGTTGTAAAGGCAGAGATAGGATGACCTGGATTGATGAACTCATCAAATTCAGCGATGATATTGCCCTTGTGCATTTTAGATGCGGCAACCTGAATCAAATCATTGTAAATCGCTGAAAGTCCAGTCGTTTCCACGTCAAAAACCACATAGGTTGCTTCATGAAGGTCTAGATCGACTTCATTGTAGGTAATCGGCACACGGTCTTCGACGATATTGGCTTCCATCCCATAGATGAGTTGGATACCAGCTTTCTTGGCAGCCTTATAGCCATGAGGGAAGGACTGCACATTTCCATGGTCTGTGATAGCCACTGCTTTGTGACCCCATTTGGCTGCTTTTGCGACTAGCTCCTCTACCTCAGGTAGGGCATCCATAGTCGACATATTGGTATGGGCATGGAACTCGACCCGACGCTCGCCTTCTGGCATCAGATCCTTGCGCTCATAGTGGACCACTTCTTGGACATCCTGGACATTCATGGTCAAATCTCGGGTAAAGTTATTGACCTCAATATTCCCACGGACCCGCAACCAAGAATTTTTCTTGATCATATCAAACTTCTGAGCTTCTTCTTCGTTTTTAGCCCATTTTTGGAGCGAAAAACTAGAAGTATAGTCGGTCATCTTGAAATTGATCAAGACCCGACCTGTCCGCGTCACCTTGTGCTCAACATCAAAGACCACTCCTTCAAAGACAATGCGGTTCTCTTCTGTCGTGATATCAATCATAGGAGTGACTTCTGCCTTATCCAGCTTGGGCTTGGCCGCAGCCTTTTTGGCCTTGAAATCAAAGGCTGGTTTTTCTTCTGCTGGTGGTGGGGCCATTTGAGACAAGGACTCCATAGCCCGCAAGGTTTCTTCATTAGCTGCTTGGAAGATTTGATCCTTTTCAGCCTCGAAGGCTTGATGGAGTTCTTCTGTCAACTGGTCATCCGCCTCAACCCGACACTGGAAATGAGGAAAACCAAACTTGGTCAATTGACTCGCAAGATTAGGCAGATGGTTTTTCCGGTGGTGCTCCGTATCCACAGATGAAGGGCCACTAATGATCAACTCTTCTCCTTGAGAGCGGACTTGTAAGTGCTGATACATGCTCTTAAAGCCCTGACTCGCACAGGGGCCATCTTCAAAAGCCTCCTGATAATAGGCTTGCAAGAGCTCCTCACTAAAAGTTGGATTCTTTACCTGAATCTCAAACTCCGCTCGATTTCCTGTCTTTGAAAACTCCTCAGCCAAGCGGTTTTTGAGCTCCTGAAAAATCGTGATGGGAAGAATTTCGGCAAAAACAAAACGAAATTCCCAAACACGACTGAGCTTATGGACGATGACCTCTTGGATTTCAGCCCCTTTAAAAGCGTCTGATTCACGCATTTCTAAAGGCATTCCCAACTGATTCATTAAGATTTCAAAGCTAGTTGACATGATTTCTCCCTGACGAATTACTAGCCTTTATTTTATCATAATTCGCCTAACTTTTCGACTATAAGAAGATCCTTTCAGCTAGCTGGATCAGCTTACAAAAAAGAAGGCTAGGATGTTGAGAATCCTAGCCTTCTACCATTGCTTATTTATTTAAAATAGAAAGAGTTTCAAGCAGGTTGTCTGCATGTACTTCAATCGTGTCACCTGAAGCTTTGATTTTCACTTCTACGACACCGTCAGCTGCTTTCTTCCCAACAGTGATGCGGATTGGCAAACCAATCAAGTCACTATCGCTAAATTTAACACCGGCACGTTCGTTGCGATCGTCTACCAAGACTTCGTAACCGGCCTTGATCAATTGATCTTCGATCTTACTTGTCAATTCAAGAGAAGCTTCGTCTTTGACATTGACTGGAATCAAGTGTACATCAAATGGCGCTAATTCTTTAGGGAAGTTGATGCCCCAAGCGTAACGGTATTCACCTTTAGGCGTCTTGTTAACAAAGAGGCGAGCGTGTTGCTCCATAACGGCTGAAAGAAGACGACTGACACCGATACCGTAGCAACCCATAATGATTGGTACAGCACGGCCATTTTCGTCCAAGACATCTGCTCCCATACTTGCTGAGTAACGAGTACCCAGTTTAAAGATGTGACCAATCTCAATCCCACGCGCAAAATTGAGAACGCCTTGTCCGTCTGGAGAAATCTCACCCTCACGCACTTCACGGATATCGACATATTCCGCAGTGAAGTCACGACCTGGGTTGACACCCGTCAAGTGGTAGCCATCTTCGTTGGCTCCAACAACCGCATTGCGGCTATCTTGCACCTTGCGGTCAGCAATAATCTTAACATTTTCTGGAAGATTGACTGGGCCAAGAGATCCAAAGTCCGCTCCCAACAATTCCTTCACTTCGGCCTCAGTTGCAGGTTCCAAGAAGTCTGCTCCAAGGTAGTTTTTCAATTTGACTTCATTGAGCTGGTCATTGCCAACGAGTAGGGCCACAACTGGCTCCTCGTCTGCGATATAAACCAAGGTCTTGATGGTTTGCTCTTCAGAGATATTCAAGAAGGCTGCGACTTCATCAATCGATTTGACACCCGGCGTTTCCACGCGAGCTACTTCTTCTTCCGTCACAACACGGTTGCTTGGTTTGTAGGCGTTGGTAGCCATTTCCAAGTTGGCCGCATAGCTTGACTCACTTGAGTAGGCAATGGTGTCTTCACCAGAAACCATCCATTTGAGCAATTCTGCCTTGATTTCTTCTTGCACTTCTGCAGGAATCTCGTCAAATGATGCAACAGACTTGTCTAACACCACCCAACGGTCAAGGTCTGTACGAGTAGGGGTGATGGCCATAAATTCTTGGCTATCTTTACCACCCATGGCTCCACCGTCACCGATGATGGCTTTAAAGTCCAAGCCACTACGAGTGAAGATACGCTCGTAGGCTGCCTTGTACTCATCATAAGTTACATCCAAACTATCGTAGTTAGCGTGGAAGCTATAACCATCTTTCATGATGAATTCACGCGTACGAAGGAGGCCGTTCCGTGGACGTTTTTCGTCACGGTACTTAGGCTGGATTTGGTACAAGTTCAGTGGCAATTGCTTGTAAGACTTGACAGAATCACGGACAATTGCTGTGAACGTTTCTTCGTGAGTTGGACCTAGGATAAAGTCTGACTTCTCACGATTTTTCAATTTATACAAGTCTTCACCGTAAGTTTCATAACGGCCAGATTCACGCCAAAGGTCAGCACTGAGAAGGGCTGGAGCCAACATCTCAACCGCACCAATCTTATCAAATTCTTGGCGCATGATCTTCTTAGCTTTTTCGATCACACGGTTAGCCAATGGCAGATATGAATAAACACCTGCTGATACTTGACGAACATAACCAGCACGAAGCATCAAAGCGTGGCTGATGACCTGCGCATCACTTGGCATTTCGCGAAGTGTTGGAATAAGCATTTTACTTTGTTTCATTCAGATTCATTCCTTTTCTATTTCAAAAATAATTTCATAATATCGTTCCAAGTAACGGCAATCATCAAGATAACCATGACCGCCACTCCAGCAAGGGTTAAGTAGGTCTCTACCTCCTGCTTGAGTGGTTTCCGACGAACCAGCTCGATCAAATTGATCAAGATTTTTCCACCATCCAAGGCCGGAATGGGAATCAAGTTAAAGATTCCGATATTGATGGACAACATGGCCATCAGGGACAGGATAGCTGGAAGTCCAAGCTCCGCGGCTTGCGAACTCGCTTTGTAGATCGCTACCGGACCACCTAACTTGTTCAAACTAAAGTGGAAGAGGATATCCTTCAAGGCCGTTAAGATACGAGTTGCTGTGTACCAAGTATCTGTCACACCTGACAGAAGCTTATCGAAAAAGCCCGTCTTGACAGCATTGGTCACACCGATATAATAGCGTCCACCATCTTCTTCTGGTTGGACCGTCACTTTTTGAGTCTTCCCGTCTCGTTCATAGGTAATCGTTACTTCTGGATTTTTTCCTTGGTTATGGGTTGCCTTCTGGACAGAATCTGTCAATTCATCCCAGTTGGAAACCTTGTATTCATTAATCTGAACGATCTGGTCATTGTCTTTTAGACCAGCCTTAGCCACCACTCCTTGAGGAACAACTCGAACATGGTTGCTGTAGTAGTCCACTGCTCCTCCCTGCATAAAGGCCAGGAGCGAGTACACAATAATACTCAGAATAAAGTTGTTCATAGGACCCGCAAAGTTGGTAATGAGTCGTCCCCAGATACTAGCATTTTGATACTGCACATCCAGAGGAGCAATCCGTACTTCTGTCCCATCTTCCTCAACGATGGTGGCATCATGGTGGACGGGATAGGTCTTGGTCTCTTCGATGACGATTCCTGTGATTTCAAGTTTATCCTCAAAATCAAAATCTGTAACATTCATAGGAAGAGCTGTCTGATCGATATTTTTCCCAGAAAGGTTGATCCGAACAACTGTTCCCTCAGGGTTCAAAGTTAGACTGACAGGCGTTCCTGTCTTAATCTCTGTTGTATCTTCGCCCCAGCCTGCCATTCGGACATAGCCCCCCAATGGAAGGATTCGAATAGTATAGGCTGTTCCGTCCTTGCCTACATGGGCAAAAATCTTGGGCCCCATCCCAATCGCAAACTCGCGAACAAGGATGCCTGATTTCTTTGCAAAATAGAAATGGCCGAACTCATGTACCAGGACAATGACGCCAAAAATGATAATAAAGGCAATAAATTGCATACACGCTCCTTCGTTTTATCTGATGATAGGATGATTTCTGTTTAAAACAGACCAAAGAATAGCATCAGTGGGAAAACAAAAATCAAGCTATCAAATCGATCCAAGACACCACCGTGACCAGGAATAAAACGGCCAGAGTCTTTCACTCCAAAATGGCGCTTTATGGCACTTTCGACTAGGTCACCAAACTGAGCTGCTATACTGAAAAGAATGGTAAAGAGAATCATGGTCACCCAACCGTAAGAGCCTGCAACGGTACGATCTAGCATCATAAAGATCATCGTCACAACGACAGCACAAGCAATCCCGCCTAGACTTCCTTCAACAGTCTTGTTAGGTGATACTCTTGGCAAGAGTTTTTTCTTACCGAACTGGCTCCCAATAAAGTAGGCCCCTGAATCCGTAGCCCAAACAATAAAGAGGGCCAAGAGAATCTTATCTACACCTGCTAAGCGTGCTTGAATCAAAGCATGGAAACCAAAGCCAACATAAAAACTTGAAGCAATCGGATAGACAACCTCGTCATAGGTATAGCCTTGCGCCAAGACAGTCGTCCCCATCAATAATAAGACCAACAGGCCATAGGCGATGAAATTGCCACCTGCTGGCAAGAAGGGAAGGTAACTCTCTAAAGGCAGCGCCAACACAAGAGCTGCTAGCATGGCCAAGGCTCCCTCGATGGTTTCAGTCTGCAGGCCTTTCATCTTCAGCAATTCATGAACACCCAACATAGCGATGAGTCCCACTACAATCTGGAACACAAGGCCTCCCATAAGGACAACTGGGATAAAGAATGCTAGGGCGATTCCCCCAAAAATCACTCGCTTCTGTAAATCTTTTCTCATCTATTTCTCTCCTATACACCACCAAAACGTCGATGACGATGGCTGTATTCTTCTATTGCATCATGCAAGGCCTTTTCTCCAAAGTCAGGCCACATCACATCGGTAAAGTAAAGCTCACTGTAAGCTGCTTGCCAAGGCAAAAAGTTGCTCAAGCGAAGCTCACCACTGGTCCGAATAATCAGGTCAGGATCTCGCAAGTCCTTGGGTAGACTACTGGTATACAGATAATTAGCAATGGTCTCTTCTGAAATATCACCCGGATTTAAGTGTGCATCGAGAACCTCCTGGGCAATTTGTTTGACTGCTTGGGTCAGTTCCGCCCGTCCTCCATAGTTCAAGGCAAAATTCAAAATCAAGCCTGTATTGGAGTGGGTTAACGCCTCTGCCTTTTCCAGAGCCTCTAAGGTTTCCTTCGGAAGACGGGAAACCTCGCCAATCATCTGGATCTTCACATTATTTCTATGAAGTTCTGGAACAAAGCGATCGTAAAATTCAACTGGAAGATTCATGATAAAGCTCACTTCCTGTTGAGGACGTGTCCAGTTTTCCGTTGAGAAAGCATAGACCGTTAGGGCTTGCACTCCCATCTCCTTGGCTGCGATGGTTACTTCTTGCAGAGCCTCCATGCCGGCTTTGTGGCCAAAGACACGAGGTTGCATCCGTTTTTTGGCCCAACGACCGTTCCCATCCATGATGATTCCAATGTGCTTGGGCACTTCTAAGGGAACACTTAATTTTTCTTTCTTTTTAAAACGAAACATGTTTTTCTACCTATTTCACTGTTTTTATCGCTTCATTATATCATAAATCCGCTTAAATTGGCAGTCTAGCCCCTTTTCTAGGGGGCATCAAGCTAAAAATGAAAAAAGCGACCCTTTGATCGCTCTTTCTTATTATTCACCGTCGATGATAGAATCTGAGTCACCAGCACCTTCAACTGCACCAGCTGTCACTCCTTCTGAAACTGGCAAAACTGTTTTAATAGCTGTCAATTCAAATGTGAGGTATACGCCATCCACATCCAAGACAACGGTTTTACGTTCAGTGTCTACTTCATCAACTGTTCCATACAAACCACCGATGGTAATCACTTCATACCCTTTTTGAAGCTTGTTCAAGCTCTCCATCCGTTTTTGGTATTGTTTCTTTTGGCTACGGCTCATGAAGAACATCATTCCGACCATTAGCGCAAGCATAAATAGCAAGGTTGTACCACTTTGCATACCGTTTCTCCTTTTTAAATCATATATGCTCTACTATAGCAAATTTTATAGGTATTTTCAATACGAACCCTTGATTTTCAAAAAAATAAGTCCATGGATGGAGGTGTCCAGCCACTATTCGATCCAGACAGCTTTTATGGTTTTTGCTAATCGATTGTGATTCCATATTTTTCATGATTTTTATCATACCATTCAATCAACAACATCGCTGTTTGATAGGTAATGTTTTTAATTTTACTGGTTCCTTTTGTCAAGGTAGCTAGACTCATCTTACTAATATCTGTTTCAGTCGCTACTCTATAACTTGTTACTTTTCCATCCACCATCAATTGAACGACAGCTTCAACTTTCTTATAATCTTTTGTCGAATAAATATCAATTGGATTTTTCATAAAATCATCCTATCCCCTTAAATTTAGTCTTTTATATATTATATAATTTATTTGTTCATTTATATGAAAATCTTGCTTACAGACGCTTTCTAAGGCATTTTCACGCTGTATTTAGCATCAATTCATGAAAAAACATACCTATTTTTTATCATTTTTCACTTTCTGGGAAAAAAAACGATAAAACTATACCTTATATATTTTTCTTTTGATGACATAAAAAAGGCTAAGAATTTCTTCTTAGCCTTCTTTTTCAAACTGATTTTCTCCCGTTTATGGTGCTAGATGTCCTAGTTATTCTTCTGAGTTTGTATTCTCTTTAATAACCAATTCTCCATCTTCCATATCCGCTAACAAGTGTTTAGCCTCAAGGTGATCCAAGTGGAAGTCGGTCACTTTGTCACGGATTTGTTGTTCAACCACCCGACGGAGTGGACGTACGCCCATGACTTCATCATAGCCTTCTTCAGTCATGTATTCTTTAGCAGCATCGCTCACTGTCAAGTCGATATCTTTCTTCGCAAGAGTTTTGTTCACTTCTGCTAACATCAAGTCAACAATCTTAGAAAGGTCTTCCTTGCTCAAGTGTGAGAACTCGATCACTGCATTAAAACGGTTCAAGAATTCTGGACGGAAGAATGGTTTCAAACGATCCAAGAGTTCTGGTTTGTCCGCATCTTCTGTCAAGTTGACTTCGTAACCAAAGCCAGCGTTTGAAGTAGCGATAATTACGGTATTCTTGAAGTTGACGGTGTTTCCTTGACCGTCTGTCAAACGACCATCATCCAATACTTGAAGGAGGAGGGTGATCACTTGAGGATCCGCCTTTTCAATCTCGTCAAGAAGGACGATAGAGTATGGATTGCGACGGACGCGTTCTGTCAAGGTATTGTTGTTATCATCGTAACCAACATAACCGGCAGTTGTACCAATCAATTTAGAAACGGCTGTACGATCGCTGTATTCTGACATATCCAAACGGATAATAGCATCTTTAGTTCCGAACATATCGAGAGCCAATTGTTTAGCCAACTCAGTCTTACCAACACCAGTAGGACCGACGAAAAGGAAGCTACCGATTGGGCGGTTTCCTTCATCAAAGCCAGCACGGTTCCGACGAATTGCTTTTGCAACGGCTTCAACAGCCTTATCTTGACCGATAACTTTGGTTTGCAAACGGTGACCCATATCTTTTAAGCGTTCGATATCGGTTGCCCCCATTTGTGATACTGGAATACCAGTCATCCGTTCGACAGACTCAGCTACGTCATTGACAGTTGCTGTCACCTTGTGATCTTCTGTATGGTTGGCAATTTGTTTTTCAAGCTCTTCGATACGGACTTTTGCATTAAGGGCTGCTTCGTAATCTTCTTTTGCAGCAGCTTCTTCTTGTTTAGTTTTTTCCGCTTGGATTTCGTGCTCAACCGCATGAACATCTGTCACTGGGTGTTGAGCTGCCAAGTGAGCTGCTGTCACATCGACCAAGTCAATGGCCTTATCCGGCAAGCTACGTTGTGGAATGTATTGAACAGAATAATCAACTGCTGCTTTCAAGACTTCATCTGGCAAGACAACATTGTGGTGTTGTTGATACAATTCACGGATTCCTTGGAGGATCTTGAAAGTATCTTCAGCAGATGGAGCATTGACCTTAACTTCGTTGAAACGACGTGCAAGGGCAGCGTTCTTCAAGATGGTGTTGCGGTATTCATCTTGAGTGGTTGCCCCAATCACGGTCAATTCACCACGTGAAAGAGCTGGTTTCAAGATATCCGCAAGACCTTTAGAGCCTTGACCATCCCCTGTGCTACCTGCACCAAGGATTTGGTGGATTTCGTCAAAGAAGAGGATAATGTTTCCAGCTTCTTTAACTTCGTTGACCAAGTTTTGAATATTTTCTTCGAAGCTACCACGGTATTGTGTACCAGCTTCTAGACCAGAAATATCAATGGAGATGATTTCTTTATTCTTGATAGCAGCTGGGACATCCCCATTCACGATAGCTTGGGCCAAGCCTTCTACAACGGCTGTTTTACCAACACCCGCATCCCCTACAAGAACAGGGTTATTTTTAGTACGGCGAGACAAGATTTCAGCTGTTCCTTGAATTTCTTTGTTGCGTCCGATGACCGGATCCAATTTTCCTTCACGGGCTTCTTCAGTCAAGTTACGACCAAGCTTCGCAAGGATTCCATCTTGTTTCATACCTTTGCCTTGTTGGTGTTGCACGGGCTCACTTCCTTCGGTTGGAAGTTGACCAGTTTGACGGTAAATGGCGAATTCTTCAGGTGTCACTTCACGACCGTTGATCATATAGCGACGGCTTTCAGAACGAAAACCTCCCATGTTTCCCATTAGTTGATTGAAAAGATCATCCATATTGTTAAAGTTGTTGTTCATATTGTTTACCTCTAATTTACATAATTTTAATTTGTTCTTGAAAATGAGTAGCTGATTTAGCTACTTTAAATTTGTTTACATAATTTTATTTTTCTTTTAAATGAATAGCCTCAAGGGCTAGCATCTTGTATTTCTTCTTTTATCAATTAGTTTTCTATATTTTGGAAATAGCATCTCACCATCTCCTTTCCACTATTGATCCTGTAAACTTTTGAGATTTTCTCAACCTCTTTTTGTTTACATAAATTATTATAAAGCAGGATGATTTTTTTGTCAACACTTTTTTACATAATTTTTTTACATTATTATTTACTTTTTTATAAAATCTAGGTAAAATGATTATAAAATGAATAATTAAGGATATCATCATGGGGATTTATAAAGGAAAAAATATTGAAGAAGCTATTACAAAAGGTCTTAAAGATTTAAATGTCAAAAAAGAAGATGCTACAATCAAAATCCTTGAAGAAGGAAGTGGAGGCATATTCGGATTATTTTCTAAAGAAGCCGAGGTTTCTATCACTCCACTATCTAGTGAGGAGATACGGAAACGAGATCAGTTGAAAAAGCTACAACTTATTGGAAGTATCGCTGGTGCCATCTTGCTTATTGTAATAACAGGCTTACTCATCCTTTTTGGTCCTAAGGATGATACATCAAAATCCGCCAAACAAGCAACCCATAGTTCAAAAATCATGAAACAAACTACTGATACTACATCATCTAGTATAAAAACTGAAAGCAACTCTTCAGAAAGTTCCAAAACAAGCAGTTCAGAAACGCTGTCCAGTTCTTCCAGTGCTAGTAGTTCCTCTAGTACTCCTCCTAGTACTCCTTCTATCTTCACTGCTGAAAACAACACAGAATTTGCAACAATTCTACAAACTGAAGATCCAGATAAAATCAACGAATTCGTTAATAAATATAAAGGACAAGTGGTGGAATTTGATGGCTACATCGCTGACATTGCTTCTAGCGAGGGTCGAAAAACATATTTGGATATCCTCATCTACTCAGGGAACTTTATGGGGAAAGATAATGCAAAACCGAGCCCATATTTTAAACTAGCTGAAGTGCGTCCATCAGTAGACCCTGCTTTTAATCCATTCAATGGGAATGATATTTCCGAAGACCAAAACGTTCATATTAAGGCAAAAATCAGCGGATACTCTCTAAATCAACAACTTTTATACATGAGCGTCATTGAAATAAGTCCTCGATAAGGTCACAACCATAGCTTTTTTTAGCTATGGTTTTTTAGTGTTTTACAAATAAACAAAACCTTCCGCAAATTCCTTCTGATGCTACACATCCTTCCCTCTTAAAATATGGTATACTAAAGAAAAAGGAGGTGCCTATGTCTTCCATTCGTTTAATTGTCAGTGATATTGACGGAACTATTTTGGATCCGCAGCATCAGGTCGATCCCTACCTCATCGAACTCATCCCCCAGCTCCAAGAAAAAAAGATTCCTTTTATCTTGGCATCGGCTCGTTCTCCTATCGGGATTGCTCCTATCTCTAGAAGATTGGGCGTCCATCAGGAACCAATCGCTTGCTACAATGGAGCTCTCATCGTCAAGGGAGAAGAGATTCTATTTGAACACAGCCTGAACAAAGATGAGATCCGCACCTTCCTCCATCGTGTGGAAGAACTAGACCCCAACATTTCGATTAATTGTTATAGTGGGTCAGTCTGGTTTAACTCCAGAGAGGATCAGTGGACCCAAGTTGAGGCTTCGATTACTGGTGAGACGCCACAGATACAGCCACTTTCTCAGACCCTCTCTGATGATGCTCTCCATCTACACAAATTGCTCTTGATCGGCGAGACTCAGAACATTCAAGAACTCTATCAGAAGCTGGATCCACAAGAATTTCCTCAGACTGCTTTTTACCTTTCAAAGGAAAACTACCTAGAAGTCACCGCTAAGTCCGTCTCAAAAAGAGATGCTGTCCTTGAACTGGCTGCTTATTACCAGGTCCCTTTGGAACAGGTCATGACCATCGGGGATCACTTCAATGACCTCCCCATGATTCGTTTGGCTGGACTTGGAGTTGCCATGGGAAATGCTCCTGAAGCTGTCCAAAAGGAAGCTCAAGTTGTCACCAGTAGCAACCAAGAGCACGGCGTAGCAAAAGCAATCCAAGAGTATGTCTTACAGCCAGCAAACAAGTAACCCATGAAGTTTCTTCCTTCATGGGTTTTTATTACCCTTCTTTCATGGCAAAGTAAGCACGCACTTTTGGTGCGACTTGCGTTCCAAAAAGTTCAATAGCTCGAAGAACTTGATCATGTGGCATAGAACCAAGTGGTAGGTGCAACATAAAGCGGTCCAATCCTAAATCCTCAATCATACGGATCAACTTTTCTGCTACCTGGTCCGGATTTCCCACAAACATAGCGCCATTTGGCCCCACTTGCTCAAGATATTGCTCATAACGCAATTCCTGCCAGTGCGGACGGTCTTTAGAAATCGCATCCACCACTTGCTTGGTCGGATGGAAATAATCTTTCACTGCCTGCTCGCCATCTTCAGCAATCCACCCCCAAGAATGGGCTCCCACTTTCAAGTCTTTGTCAGCATGACCCGCTTCGCTTCCAATCTCACGATAAGCTTGAATCAACTTTTTAAAATAGCGAGGATTGCCACCGATAATCGCATAGACAATCGGCAAACCAGCACGGGCAATCTTGATGGTTGACTCAACGTTCCCTCCTGTCGCTACCCACAGAGGCAATTTTTCCTGAACTGGACGTGGATAGACTTCTTTTCCAGCAATGCTTTGGGTCAATTGTCCACGCCAGTTCACTTTGGTGCTTTCATTTGCCAGCTGAAGCAGGTCCAATTTTTCATCAAAGAGGGCTTCATAGTCTTTCAGGTCATAGCCAAACAGAGGAAAGGACTCGGTGAATGAACCACGCCCAGCCATAATCTCCGCACGTCCGTTTGAAAGGGCATCGATGGTGGCATATTGTTGGAACAAACGGATGGGATCCATACTCGAGAGGATGCTGACGGCACTGGTTAAGCGGATCTTCTTGGTATTGACTGCACCAGCTGCAAGGACAATCTCTGGCGCTGATACCGCAAAGTCCTCCCGATGATGCTCCCCAATGCCATACACATCCAAACCAACCTTATCAGCCAACTCTATTTCTGCCACCAACTGACGGATTCGTTCATCATGACTGTATACTTGTCCAGTCCCATTTAAGGCTGTTGTTTCACCAAATGTTGAAATTCCTAATTCTACCATACTGATTTCCTCGTTTCATTATTAGTTATTTTGGAATTTTATCACTAATTAGTTATAATTACAACGAATTTGCTTATTAAAAAAAGTCTAGATGAACTAGACTTTCTTAGATTATTCTACTGTTACGGACTTAGCAAGGTTCCGTGGTTTATCCACGTCGAGTCCACGATGTAGGGTTGCAAAGTAAGCGATCAATTGTGTTGGCACGACCATTGAGATTGGTGAGAGGTAAGGGTGTACGGTCGTAAGAACGATGTCGTCTGTATCTTTGGCAACATTTTCTTCTGCGATTGTGAGGACCTTAGCGCCACGCGCTGCCACTTCTTGGATATTTCCTCGAGTGTGGTTAGCAAGGACTGGATCTGACAAGAGGGCTAAAACAGGTGTTCCATCCTCAATCAAAGCAATGGTTCCATGTTTAAGTTCTCCAGCCGCAAAACCTTCACATTGGATGTAAGAAATCTCTTTGAGCTTGAGACTGGCTTCCATGGCTACATAGTAATCTTGACCACGTCCGATGTAAAAGGCGTTGCGTGTTGTTTCAAGAAGGTCACGAACCTTGCTATCAATCAATTCTTTCTCTGAAAGGGTTGATTCGATAGACTGAGCCACGATAGATAACTCGTGAACCAAGTCAAAGGCTTGCGCTTTAGCATTCCCATTTGCTTCACCAACCGCTTTTGCAAGGAAGGCAAGGGCTGCGATTTGGGCCGTATAAGCCTTGGTTGATGCTACAGCAATTTCAGGTCCTGCATGAAGCAGCATAGTATGGTTGGCTTCACGAGAAAGAGTTGAACCTGGAACATTTGTAACTGTCAAGCTTGGGATTCCCATTTCATTAGCCTTAACCAAAACCTGACGGCTGTCAGCTGTTTCACCAGACTGACTGATAAAGATGAAGAGTGGTTTCTGGCTGAGAAGTGGCATCCCATAGCCCCACTCAGAGGAGATACCAAGTTCAACTGGTGTATCTGTCAATTCTTCCAACATCTTCTTAGAAGCAAACCCTGCGTGGTAAGAAGTTCCAGCTGCAAGGATGTAGATACGGTCTGCATCTTGAACAGCCTTGATGATAGCTGGGTCTACGACTACTTGACCAGCCTCATCTGTGTAAGCTTGGATCAACTTACGCATCACCGTTGGTTGCTCATCGATTTCCTTGAGCATGTAGTAAGGATAAGTTCCCTTACCGATATCTGATAAGTCAAGTTCAGCAGTGTAGCTAGCACGCTCACGACGATTGCCATCATAGTCTTGAACTTGGACGCTATCAGCCTTAACAATTACCAACTCTTGGTCATGGATTTCCATGTATTGGTTGGTTTCACGAATCATAGCCATGGCATCTGAGCAGACCATGTTATAGCCTTCTCCAAGACCAATCAAGAGTGGTGATTTGTTCTTGGCTACATAGATGACATCTGGATTTTCAGAGTCGATCAAGGCAAAGGCATAAGAACCACGGATGATGTGAAGGGCTTTTTTGAAAGCTTCAAGCACTGATAAGCCGTCTTCTTCGGCAAATTTTCCAATCAAGTGAACAGCGATTTCTGTATCCGTTTGTCCCTTAAAGTGGTGACCTGCAAGGTATTCTTCCTTGATTTCAAGATAGTTTTCGATCACCCCATTGTGGACCAAGACAAAACGTTCAGTCTCAGAGCGATGTGGGTGAGCATTATCTTCTGTTGGTTTCCCATGAGTGGCCCAACGAGTATGTCCGATACCAGTTGTTCCTTCAACTCCAGCTGTCTTGGCAGACAATTCTGCAATACGACCAACCGCTTTCACCAAATGGCTTTCAGCGCCACCTAGGACAAAAATCCCCGCAGAATCATAACCACGGTATTCGAGCTTTTCAAGTCCTTGAATCAAAATATCCGTTGCATTTGTATTTCCAACAACACCAACAATTCCACACATAGTTTTTACGACACAGACAAGCTGTGCTTTCTCCTTCTATAAAAATGAAAGAAAATAGGTATCCATTCTTGAGTTCCCTTATTTTCTTAGCCAATTTATAAAATTGGTCTAGTCTGATTCGATAGAAAAATTATCAGCGGAGTCAGTATACAATGCTTTTTTCTGTTTGTCAACCTTCAAAATATTAAAAATTGGTCTAGTTAAGAAAGGATTAAGAAAAACCTACCAACTTTTTTAGTGATAGGTTGGGATGATTGGCTTATTTTAAGATTGTCATTGATGCCAACTGATCTAAATGCCTATCGAGTAATTGCATAAGTTTCACTTCATTTTTTGATCTTTTTTATCATCAAATCAACTCCCAGCAAAATAACTATAATAATGAAAATATAGGCAAACATGGACTGACTCGATAGATGTTCCCCACTCGCATTCTTCAAGATGACTCCATAAGACTCTTTGTAATTAGTTACTGTTGAAGTTGGCGCTTTATCAAAGACTTTATTGATTGTATCTTTCATTAAAATCTGTTTCAAGAGCGCATTTACCTGTGTAAGAGGGAACCAGGTCATGACCTGTTGCAAGCTTCCTCCTACAGAACCAATAGAAAGATAAACACCTGAAATGAATCCGATAAAAGTTCCAACTATTGTACTCAAAGTTGTAAATGCTGAACTGGTTCGAATAAAAGCTAGGATTGGCAGAATAATAGTTGCAGACAACATCGTTCCCATTGTGACAACTCCTAAAATAGATAAGTAGTCCATCATAGAATAGTCAAGAAGAGCACTAAAACCATTAAACATACCAATTGCAAAGATACAAGAGAACAGAGTCATAATAATCCCAAATAATATCGCAAAGATCGCATACGATAGTTCAATTTTAAAGTTAGAAACTGGACTGACTTTAAAGTCCTCACTCAACTTCTTTTCTCTATCCGAAACCATCACTCCAAATGCACCAAGAGTACTGGTCATTGAGATAATGGTCGTTAAACCTGAGATTAACCAATAATTGACCATCTGAATAGTGTCCGTAGAGGCGGTATCACTATTCAAAGCTTCCTTGATGGAATCAATCTGAATTTGTCCTAAAAAGACTTGATAAACCAAGATCAAGATGATGACCGATAAGAAGGACATAAAGAAAGCTAAGCGATCTCTTGTATAGACTTTCCGATTTCTAGAGATTAATTCAAGCATTCCCTTCTCCTCCTTTAGATCTTAGTAAGTTCAAATAAGCTGCTTCTAAATTTGAATATTCTACATTAAATGTTTCAATAATTGATTTTCCTTGATTTTCTGCAATAATTTCCATCATCTCTTCAACTGAAACATCCTTACATACGACTTCTGCCTCCGAAAGGATCTGACACTTATTAGCAAACTTAGAAACAGACAATGATTTCAGTGATCTTCCAGGTTTTAACGTAAGATTCAGGTTAGTGGTTGAATGCTGTTTAATAAAATTGGCAATATCTCCTGAATAGTACAAGTTCCCTTCAATTAAGACATTTAAGACATCACAAGCAGCCATCTCTTCTAAATAGTGTGTAATTAGAACGACTGTCATATTATCTTTCTTATTCAACTGATGAATCGCTTCCCATAAATCATGACGAGATTGTGGATCTAAACCAGTTGTTGGCTCATCTAACAAGAGCAAAGACGGTTGTGGCAATAAAGCTCGGGCAATATCTACTTTTCGTTTTTGTCCTCCTGATAAACTGCCATATTTTTTCTTTTTAAGAGTGGCAACATCTAAATAGGATTGCAAATCTCTAATACGCTTTTGTACTTGTAATTTTGATAATCCATACAAGGCTCCTCGAGAAATCAGGTTTTCCTCTACCGTTAAATGATCATCTAGACGATTGCTTTGAAATACAATACCGATATGTCGATAAAAATCTTTCGTTGACAATGATTTTCCATCTACTTCCCAAAAAATCTCTCCTGAACTTGGCTTGAAATTCTGAATCAACAAATTAAAAAGCGTTGTTTTTCCAGCCCCATTCGGTCCAAGAAGTCCATAAAATTTACCTTCCTCAAAAACTAAATCAATTCCTTTCAAAGCCTCAAAGGAACCATAACTTTTCTTTACATTGTGTAATCTAATTTCCATTTTCTGACACCAATATCCTTTTTTCTTTCCTTATACTCTCAGTATATCCAATTTCTATCCTCTAACGTGAGGACATTCATGTCCAGTATAGCCATCATTTTCACCAAAAAAACCTGTGAATCTTCACAGGTGTTCGAGAATGGAGACAAACTATTGTTTTACATAAAACAGTTAGATGATTATCAAAAAATGACTTTTATTTTTTAGTTATTTAAGAAGATCAAAAACTTTCCGCTGTGAGAAAAATGCCTGAAACGTAATTGTTTCAGGCATTCGGAATTATTGAGACCTTAGGCTCAATAATTAGTCATGGAACTTTGAAAAAGTTC